>CAIOLH010000032.1 GCA_903859115.1 uncultured Opitutia bacterium
GCGGTACATCCCAACGTTGAACGTTATAAAGATTTAATCGGACTGCACGTTTGGCGCCCCTTCCCCCGCGAATAAATTATTATCGTCGGTGATAATGCTGTCGAAAAAGATTTTGGTACGGGTGTTTTAAAAGTAACCCCAGCTCACGACCGCACCGACTTCGATATCGGCAAGCGCCATCAATTGCCGGTGATCGACGTCATGAATCCCGACGGCACCATGAATGAATTAGCGGGTCCATTAGCGGGCATCGAGAGATTTAAGGCCCGTAACATGGCCGCCAAGTTACTCGAAGAATTAGGTGCGTTAGTGAAAGTTGAGCCGTATGAAAATACCGTTGGTTATTCTGAACGTGCCGATGTACCCATCGAACCTCGCTTAAGTGAACAATGGTTTATTCACTATCCGAAGATTGAAGAAGCGAAACGTGCCGTGACTTCAGGCATGATTAAATTCCATCCTGAGCGTTGGACGAAAACTTATCTGCACTGGTTAGATAATATTCAAGACTGGTGCGTCAGTCGTCAATTATGGTGGGGACATCGCATTCCGGTTTGGTATCGCAAAGGTGCTGACCGCAATGATGCCAAGAACCGTCACGTCTCACTCACTCCACCCAATGACCCCCAAAACTGGGAACAAGATCCGGATGTCTTAGACACCTGGGCATCTTCTTGGCTTTGGTGCTTAGCTACCATCGGATGGCGCAAGCCTGGTGAGACAACTCCTGAGCTCAGTCACTGGTATCCTACCGGTGCTCTCGCCACGGGACCTGACATTATTTTCCTTTGGGTAGCGCGCATGATTATTGCAGGACTCGAATTACACGGTCCCGAAAAGAAAACATTAACCGATGACGAAATCCGTCAGCGCATTCCTTTTAAGCGCGTTTACTTCAACGGTATTATTCGCGATAAACTCGGACGTAAAATGTCGAAATCACTCGGCAACTCACCCGAACCGCTGGATTTAATTGCGAAGTTTGGTGCGGATGGACTTCGACTCGGCCTATTGCTTATCGCTCCTAAAGGTCAGGATATTTTATTCGACGAAGAACGCGTTTCTGGTGGAAGAAATTTCGCGAACAAACTCTGGAACGCTTCACGCTTCCGTCAGATGTCAGGCCCGATGTTTGATAATTCATCGCTCAATTCTATTGTTAAAAGAATTCAGCCAACTCAGTTAGATGATGATGACTTCGCCATCATCCACGGACTCGCAGAACTCACCGATAAAGTTGCTAACCAACTTTCCGAACACGAGTTCACGGCCTATGCCCAATCTCTTTATAATTTCTTCTGGGGCGATTTCTGTGACTGGTACGTTGAAGCCTCTAAAGCACGCTTAGCGGATCCCGCCTTACGTGATAACTGTCTCGCCGTACAAGATTTAGTCATTCGACAATTCCTCTTACTCTTCCACCCCGTTGCTCCGTTTATTTCTGAAGAACTCTGGCACCTTTTAGGCTATGGTAATGAATCTGATTTCATTCAGAAACACTCACCAGGTCTAGGTGGAGACTTATTAAAGACACTTCGTGAAAACGGAATCAAACTCATCAACTCCAAGGTGCAAGACGTTGCCCAATTGAGAGAGTTCGTGGTCGCAGTACGCGGCCTCAAATCGCAAGGCAACCAAGCGAACCGTCGCGATAGCAAAATCATTGTGCTGGCTAAAGATGCAGCTTCTCAGGCTATCCTTGAATCCAATAAGGATAAATTATTCCGTGTGGCTGGTCTCCAAGAGATGACTTTTGAAACCCATGCTGCAAATCGTCCTGGCTCCGTGACTCCACTTGGAACGGTCATTCTGGAAATGGGTACCAATATCGACGTAGGTGCAGAAAAAATACGCCTCACCAAAGAACTCGAAAAAATCGAGAAGGCTGTCTCCGCTGGTGAAGCTAAACTTTCCAACGAAACTTTCGTCTCTAAAGCTCCGCCTGCTATTTTGGATGGCGCTCGCAAGCAATTAGCCGAATCGGTTGCTAAACGTGACGAAATTAAACGCATGCTCTCATCATTAAACTAAAAATATGAAACCGACACTTCTCGTTATGGCTGCTGGCATGGGTTCGCGTTATGGCGGACTTAAGCAAATCGACTCCATGGGACCCTCGGGCGAAACCATCCTCGATTATTCCGTCTTCGATGCCATTCGTGCTGGCTTTGGTAAAGTGGTGTTCATTATTAGACCCGACTTCGAAAAAGATTTTCGTGAACGTATCGGCACTAAATTCTCCAATAAAATTGAAGTAGATTACGCGTTTCAAACGATTGATAAATTACCTCAAGGATTTACCGTTCCCGCCGGACGTGAAAAGCCCTGGGGCACCACGCATGCGATTTTATGTGCTCGCGAGGTCGTTAAAACTCCCTTCGCCGTCATCAATGCTGATGACTTCTATGGTCGTGATTCCTACGCGGTCCTAGGCAAAAAACTTTCCGCGGCGGCTAATATCGAAAACCATTACAACATGGTCGGTTTCACGTTAAAAAATACTCTGTCTGATCACGGTACCGTCGCACGTGGCGTTTGTCGTCTCAATGACAAAGGTTTCCTTACCGATATCCAAGAACTTCTTAAAATCGCTAAAACAGATTTCGGTGCGCAAAACGTGGCAGATGATGGTACCGTCACCAAACTGAATGGTGATGAACCCGTTTCGATGAATATGTGGGGCTTCACGCCTAACATTTTCCCACAATTGGAAACTTTATTCAAAAAATTCCTCACCGAAAAAGGTCAGGAATTAAAAAGTGAATGTTACATCCCTCTGAGCCTCGGTGAAATTGTGAAGAATGGCGAAGGCGACTGTGCGGTCTTACGTACCAGTTCATCTTGGTTCGGCGTAACCTATCGCGAAGACAAACCTATCGTGCAGGCTAGCATCCAAAAACTAGTTAACGAAGGTTCCTACCCTTCTAATCTTTGGGCTTAATTAGTGACGTGAAGTGGGGCGACTAAGTAATCGTTCTCACCGTCGTTGATATTTATCCAAATCTCGTAGTCACCTGCGGCAGGCAATTTGAGCTTAAAGGCTAAGGTTGGTTCTGACTCGTACTCTTGACCTTCGAGCGACGGGTGCATGTGAGCGTAACCAGTCTTCTTAAGGTCAGTCGAAAACACAACGGCATGACCCAGTGCGCCCATAATAGGCTTTAGCTTAAGGATGCTAGAGGGATTAGCGGTTGAGAGTTTGAATCTCAATGTGGCTGATTCGCCTGTCTTGTTGGTATTACTTGTAAGAGAGACTATTTTATTACGGCTTACTCGATTGCGTAATTCCGATTCATGGCACCAAGTTCCCTTGGCTTCAGCTAAAATAGTACGACCAGATCTCAAAGGAACGAAGTCGATATAGGCCTGCAATTCACCACCCGGATTTCCTTTTAAAAACTCTTCGGGAAATTTAAAGTGCCAAACTCCAGAATCATCCGAGACGGGATGTATATGAATGTAGTCAGTTCGTCCGGTATTTTGCTTCAGATGTAGATGTACTTTTTGGGTATGAGATACAGCGATTTCATAATCATAAAACAATTTACCGTCCGTTTTAATCAATCGAAGTTCGCCATCGTTCTGATTAAATTTGATTTCAGCCTTTACCGGAAATTGTAAATCCTTGGGACTGTAGAAATTAGCTTCTTCGTTAACTCCGCAGAATTCTAAACCTCGATCCAGAACAGGCTGATGGGCGACATGTAATAACGCACACTGCGTATCGGGTAACGATTTCAACAAGGCGAATAATCCCAGTGCTAGGATAGAAATCAGAATAAGCTGACGGCGTTTATTCATTTCGCGGGAGTCACTTGATTCAACTTCAGCAAATAATCTGCCACGTCGACCGGGTCAAATTGGGCGCCCTCTCGACGATGAATAATCCTTCCCTCCGGACTGACGATAATGAGCGCGGCATTATGGATGATGGTTCCATCGGATTGAGTGGTGAGAATGCCGTATTGACGCATCAAATCCTTAATCTGATTGGCATCACCCGTCAGGAAATGATGTCGGGCCGAATTAATACCATAGCCGGCAGCATAGGTATTTAATATTCCAGGCGAGTCATTCTGCGGATCAAAACTTACGGAGATAAGTTTAATATTTTTCAACTCAGGATATTTATCCAATTCGTCGGCCAAACGTTTCATGCATTGCGTAGAGGCGGGACACATCTGTGCATTGCGACAATGGGTAAAAATGAAGTTAATGGCTATGGGCTGACCTAGAAAATCTTTCTTGAAGAGAAGTTTACCGTTTTGATTCCAAAGAGCCATCGGAGGCATTAAATCATTGGCACCGCGTAAAACGATACGTCCGCGCTCAACGGTATCGCGACGCAACGCATCGGTCACCTCTGCGACTTGTCTTAATTCTTCAGAATCAGCAGGAAAAATTAAATCGGTACGGGTGGCATCTCCGTTTTTAACCAAAGTACATTTTACTTTTTTCTGTGACCAGTTGATGGCGACATCGCCCGGAAGTAGTTGGATTGTCTTGAGTTCTTTATTGGTCTGGAATTGAGCCGTGGATTGAGCGGTATCTACTGCAATAATTTTTCCCTCCAAGGTCTGCGCGTTCAATCGATTCGTTATGAAAAAACCGATGAACAATAAAAAATATTTCATGAATGCGTAGCGTCTTCTGCGATGAGTAGTTGAATCATTCCTTGTCTGACTCCATGGTGAGTAAGATAGAAGGCTTCAGCCTGAGTCAAATCGGCGAGCACACAAATCGTGAGTAATGCCGCTGGCATAATATCAAGGCGATCAGCAGGGATGCCTTTTAACTGCTTTCGCTCATCGGACGTTAATTTGCAGATTCGATCTTTGAGTTCACGAATTCGCAATGCGGGGAGTCGACCCGCCACCGGCGCCTCGCCCATCGCTTCAAGATAAAGGGCAATGGCGGTAAAGGCACCACCAGCGCCCACCAGCAAGGAGTCTCGGGCAGCTTCATTCAACAAGGCGTCTTTAAGCTGTGAGCGAATGATTGCCTGAAAAGTTAACTGATGCTGTTCATCGATCACCCCATCCTGCCTGGATTGTAGTTGTGACGTTAAACGGACGGAACCCAATGGATAACTTCGGGCAAAGGTACATTGTTTGCCGTGTAATTTACTGATTTCTAAACTTCCTCCACCTAAATCAAACGCGAGGATGTTTCGATAATCAGCATAAACAGGATCTACCCGGACACCTTGTGCAGCTAAGCGTGCTTCGACTTCACCCGAGATAATGGTTAACGGCATGCCGCAAAGTTCCGTGATTTTAGCAGAAAAATCTTCACGATTTATACAGTCGCGAACCGCACTTGTTCCCAACAGAACAATCTTTTGAGCACCTTTATCTTGAGCGAATCTCACCAGACGAGTTACCGCCTGAGCACCTTGTTCAATTTTTTCGGGATGCAGTCTGACTGGACTTTCACCCGACGGAAAAAGTCTCACTGACTCCGTCGATCGACCCAACTCCTTCATGCCATGGATATCAACCACGGTTACCTTTAAGGAGTTGGAACCAATATCAACGACTGCATAAATACCGTTCGACATAATTAAAAACTAATTACTCCTTTGAATCCGCCAAAGTAATGAGCTTGGGCCTGGGTTTCGAAATCTTTAGACCGCACCGCTAAATAATAGGTAATCGAGGTTCGGTAAATACTAGCGGTGGCACCGAGGAGTAATTGTCCGACTACAGGTGTGCGAATGACGTGGGCCGACTCTCTAAACGTTGTTCCATCGGTCGCATAATTTTTAAATACGAACTCCAATTGAGCATCGGCAAAAAAGTAAGATGAAAAAGTGCGGGGATAAACTCCGTCCGAACGATAGTTGGGACTAAACGCACTACTGTGTCGAATGGTACCCTCACCCCAGGTGTCTTGTAGGTTCACACCCCAACGAGCCTGAGCACCCAGCGCTAATTCAGTACGAATCGTTCCCAACTGTATTTGTCCATGGGCGATTACATCACGCAGATTTCTACCGGAATCATCCCAGCTTATTTTACGTTTAAATTCTGCATTCAGATTGAACACCGGCTCAGTCGGAATTTGGCTACCCCATCCAGCGGGTACGCCGATGCCGATGACATGGTGAAATCGATCTTGAATCGTTTCTGCACCCGAAGCTGGACCCGTGATACCCACTTGCCCTTCCACCGTAAAGAGACAGTCGCGACGGCCACCTCTTTCCAACACCTTACCGTATCCATAAGTTAAATATAAAACACCTGAGTAAGGTTGATCTTCATCATCAGGCACTGGATTTTGGGTATCCGCTGGAGTATTAATTTCTTGAGTCAGAGCCCAATAAAAATTTGGGTCGTTTTGAAAATGAATGCGTAAACCCTGCGTGTAGTATTTATCGGTATTTTTTGTACCAAATTTATCATTTTCTTCGGTGAGACCGACAATGGGGTGCCCTCCCTCCGTGTCTTGAGATACGCGCAGAACCGGACCTGAGGTTTCGGCGAGAACCACAGTCGTAAATACTAAATTTAACATCACTCGGCGCATTGAATAGATAGTTAATCAAATCGACATTGGGAGCCCGGGACAATGCCTTTCTGCTTGTTTAATCAAGCCTGCCCAAGTATCTGATTATCAGGATGTCAGAGAAATCAGCACGTCAGGCCAGCATTTCGACCGAAAACCAGACGGGTGGACTGACTATTATCAAAATAGGTGGCTCCTGGCGGATCAATCAGCCTCTTCCAAGTCTAAATTTCAAGGGCGATCGGGTTAAAATTTTAACCGATGGTTTAGGCGATTTCGACTCCGCACTCCCCGCCTGGATTCACCACAATTTCAAAAATGTTCGAGAACTCGATTTATGTGAACTACCCACCCGACTTCAATCGCTCGTCCGCCTGGCCGAAAAAAATACTCAGTGGAAATCGGAAGATGAAAAATCAAGTCTCCTCGAAAATTTTGGTGTTTGGGGAATTGAAAGTTTCAGTTCTTGGGGTCGCGCCATGGACCACATCGGCCAAACGAGTGCGGGTTTATTCCGAACACTGATTGGCCGGAGCAAAGTCAACTGGGCGGATTTTACCTTGCAGTTACAAACCTCAGGCGTAGATGCACTCCCCATCGTCGCCCTACTGGGTTTCTTAACTGGACTGATTATGGCCTATGTAGGATTAATTCAGTTACGCCAAGTGGGCGCTACCGTTTATGTCGCCAATTTAGTGGCCCTCGCGATGACGCGCGAAATGGGTGCGCTTATGACCGGCATCATTGCCTGCGGACGAACCTCGACCTCTTTTGCCTCCCAACTCGGAAGTATGAACGTCAGTCAAGAATCTGACGCTCTTCGAGCTCTTGGAATAAATCCCGTCGAATACTTAGCGGTGCCACGCATTCTTGCGGTTACACTGATGGTTCCACTTTTAAGTCTCTTCGCGACCTTCGTCGGCATATTTGGAGGCATGGTCGTAGCCTGCGCAGGCGACCTAAGTATCGATCAATATTTAAATCAGGCGATTAAAGCCATTACCTTCAAAAGTTTCCTCGTCGGTTTTATAAAATCATTCTTCTTTGCCTTCATTGCTGCCTGGGCAGGCTGCTATCGTGGCTATGTTGCCCAACGTTCGGCCCTAGGCGTAGGCGATGCTGCAACCTCTGCGGCGGTTCTCGGCATTACTCTCATCATCATCGCTGACGCGATTTTCGCCGTCATCTTTAACTTATATAATTTTTAATTAATGGACGCCGCTGCCCCCATTTTAAAATGCAATAAACTTTCCGTCGGCTACGGTGATGTCAGTGTCATGAAAGATATTTCGTTCACACTCGAACGCGGCAAAATTCTCGCCATCGTCGGACCTAGCGGTTGCGGTAAAAGCACCCTGATGCGAGTACTCGGTGGACTCGATGAACCGATGTCGGGGAACTGCGAATTACTAGGCGTCGATTTAACCCAAGCCGACACGCGAGTACGTGAAGCGACGCTTCGGCAATCGGGCTTTCTCTTTCAAGGCTCTGCCCTTTTCTCTTCTCTCACGCTTCGCGAAAATATCGAAATGCCGATGCGCGAATTTTTGAAAATCTCTTCGAGTCAAATCCGACAATTAGCAGAATATAAATTAGCGTGTGTGGGCTTGGCCGACGCGATTGATAAGCTGCCTTCAGAAATCAGCGGCGGTATGGCCAAACGTGCAGGTATCGCGCGTGCCATGGCGCTCGATCCAGAAATTTTATTTTTAGACGAACCGAGTGCTGGCCTCGATCCACTGACCTCTGAACGTTTAGACGATTTAATTCTCAAGGTTCGCGAGTCTTTCAATACCACTATCGTGCTCGTTAGCCACGAGGTTCCTAGCATTTTACGTACCGCAGACTATTGCGTTTACCTCGATTCTGACACCGGAACCATGGGTGCCTACGCTCCTCCAAAAGACTTCCTTGACCCCAAGTCTCATGCTAAAGCACACTCTTTCTTCTCTCGAGTCGTCACCACTCAATAATCATGCGTCGCAAGGCTAACAAATCACTTATTGGCGCTTTTGTCGCAGGCGGAATTCTTTTATTTATCGTCGCATTTATTCTACTCGGTGCAGGTAGTCTTTCAGGTACAAAACCTACGGCCGTCAGCTACTTTCAAGATTCTGTCAGCGGACTCGATATAGGCGCACCCGTCAAATTCCGTGGCGTCACCATCGGAAAAGTTTCGCAAGTACTGCTCCGCACTGCGGCTCAAGCACCCAGCGACTACTCCGTTCCTGTGGTAATGGAGTTCACGCCCGACCTTTTAACACGTCGCGGATTGGATCAAGCTCTCTTAGATAAAACCGGCCTTCGTGGCTCCATCGAAAAAGGCTTACGTGCAAAACTACAACAACAGTCCGTCATCACTGGCGTGCTTTATGTTGAGTTAGATTATTTTCCTGACAGCGAATACAAGCTACATGATTTGCGGGGGGACACCGCTGAAATTCCTACTCTGCCATCGAATCTCGGTGCACTCACTAAGGCTGTCTCACAAACGCTCGATCAGTTAAGCAAGGTCGACTTCATCGCGATTACCCAAAAAGTAGACTCGATTCTCGGCCGTATTGATAAAGGCGCATCCGAAATTGAATTTCAAAAAATTAATAAGAATCTCGTTACCGCTTCCGACAATATCGTGAAGATTACCGGTGACCCCGCGATTACCCGAGCAGTGTCAGATTTTTCCGCCGCGATGAGATCAGTTGATGAACTAGTGAAACGTTTTAATACCAAAGTGGATCCCGTTGCGGATGACCTTCAAACCATGGCCGCCGCGGGACGTAAAGCCCTCGAACGTCTCAACGAAACCGC
>CAIOLH010000033.1 GCA_903859115.1 uncultured Opitutia bacterium
CTCACCGTGGGCTAACATTAACGCTTCGCAACAACGCTTACCGCGACGGTTAGGATCAAAGAAACAAACGACATTCACTTTTGCTTCTAGCGGCGCATGAGCCTGAGCTTTCGGACGCGCAGCTAAAACAATGACCCGACAAGGATAACGCTGTGCGAATAAAACTGCTTCATCGAAGCGCGCTTGTGCATCATCCGGCGTCACACTCGCACCAAACATTAAAATTAAATTCATCTGCGAAGCACGTGACGCTTCTTCACCTTCATCCGCCCATGCCTTATCGAGTGCATGCAATGCTTCCGATACTTTTAAAGGAAAGCCCGACAGGTTATCTAAAATAGGATGAGCCATGGATTATCGTCCGGCGTTACGCCAGCTGTGTCCTTGCGCTGATAATAAATCATCAGCCCCTGCTGGACCCCAAGATCCCGCAGCATAAGTCTCGACGCCTGATTTACCTAGCTGCTCCCAACTTTTTAGGAGAGGAGTAAACAGACGCCACGATGCTTCGGTTTCGTCACCACGGATAAATAAAGTGCGGTCACCCACAATCGCATCGAGAATCAAACGCTCATAAGCCTCAGGAGTATTCGAACCAAAGGTGGTTGCGTAACGGAAACTCAAGCGCACTGGCTGCGTGCGAGGCTCTAAACCAGGTACTTTAGAATTCATAACTAACGTCACGCCTTCATCCGGTTGAATCTGAATGACTAAGCGATTCGGGGCGATGTCGTAACGTGAATCACCTGCAAACAAGCCAGTTACAGGCTGTTTAAATTGTACGGCAATTTCGGAAACTCGTCGGGCTAAACGCTTACCCGAACGCATATAAAACGGAACGCCAGCCCAACGCGCATTATCAATCGTTAATCGCAATGCACAAAAAGTCTCGGTCGAGGAATGATTAGGAATATCTTTTTCTTGGTGGTATCCGATGACGTTTTCACCGCCCGATAATCCTGCAGTGTATTGAGCACGCACGGCATCGCCATTAGGTCCGAGACGTAAAGGCTGAACGGATTTCAATAATTTTACTTTTTCGTCACGGATGTGTTCTGCGGAAAGAGAAGCCGGCTGATCCATCGCCGTTAATGCGAGTAACTGCATCGTGTGATTTTGTAACATATCACGGGTGGCACCACTGTGATCATAGTAGCCACCACGTGAACCCACGCCTAACTCTTCGGCCACGGTAATTTGTACGTGGTCGACGTGCTTATTATTCCAAAGAGGTTCGAAAATCGGATTCGCAAAGCGTTGCACCAATAAATCCTGCACCGTTTCTTTGCCTAAATAGTGGTCGATTCGATAAATTTGAGGTTCGAGGAAATTACTAGCGGCTACTTTGTTGAGTTGGACAGCTGATTCCAAATCTCGACCGAATGGCTTCTCGATAATCACTTTACTCTCGAGGGCGGTGCCCTGACCGCGAGCCGCTAAGCCCGACTTTCCTAAGTTTTCTAAAATCGATTCAAAGACCGTAGGTGGAGTTGAAACGTAAAATACTAATTGCAGAGGACGACCGGCGGATTTTTCGGCGACGGCGATTTTCTGTTTTAAACTCTCGTAAGCGGCGGGCTCATCATAACCACCGGCTTGATAAAATGTTTGGTCGCTGA
>CAIOLH010000034.1 GCA_903859115.1 uncultured Opitutia bacterium
AAATAAATCTCCAAATAAATCAATTTCAGGCTTCCAAAACCCCTGTGAATAACCTTTCTCAACCATCCCCCCTTTCATGAGTAGCCAAGTTAGCCATCTTTCCCTTTGGGAAACAGTCAAAAACGAACTAAGAACACTGTTTTCAGCAGCGGACTACGATACTTGGATCGGTTCATTAAATGCAGTCTCCATTAAAGACGGTACCACTTTAGTTTTAGAAGCTCCAACCGTATTAACTGAAGCTTGGGTGAATAGTAACTATACCGACGTCATTCGTCGTCAGCTCACACTCGTGGCTGGGCGCAACATGGATTTCCAATTATCCGCGTCGGCTTCATCCCAGTCCAAAGAAAAATTTACCGAGGTAGCACCTCTTCGTCAGAACAATCGTCAAAGCGCCAACTCAGCGGCACCTGCGATCAAGTCGACCAATACATTCGCCAACTTTATTGTCGGTCCGGAAAACGAAATGGCTCATGGTGCAGCCTTAGCCGTTTCGAAGGAGCCAGGTTCCAATTACAATCCACTTTTCATCTACGGACAAACTGGACTCGGAAAAACTCACTTGATGCATGCCATCGCCCACTCGGTTTATGAAAATAACCCACGTGCGAAAATTGCTTACATCTCTTCCGAGACTTTTACTAACGAGTTCATTCAAGCCTTACAGACTAACACCATTTCGAATTTCCGCCGTCGCTATCGCGAGCTCGATGTTCTTTTGATTGATGATATTCACTTCTTGGCCGGTAAAGACACGACCCAAGAGGAGTTTTTCCACACCTTTAACGAGTTACACAATAACCACAAACAAGTCGTTTTAACGAGCGATCGTCCAGCTTCGGAAATCGCAAAACTTTCTGAACGCCTCGTTTCACGTTTCCAGTGGGGCATGGTGGCATCCATCCAAGCGCCTGGTCTCGAAACACGTACGGCTATTCTCAGTAAGAAAGCCGCGGCTCGCGGTTTAGAACTTTCACCTGAGATTGCTGAGTTCGTGGCTTCACGTATCGCTCGCAATGTTCGTAATCTCGAAGGCGCCGTCACACGTATCTTCGGTTTAACCGGAATGACTCGTAAGCCTATCGAGCTCGCCCAAGTTGAAAAACTTTTACATGATATCTTAGTTGAAGAATCCAGCCACACTTTGACTGCGGAAATGATTCAACGAAAAGTTGCTGAGCATTATCGCATTCAGTTATCGGACATGACTTCGAAGCGTCGTATGCAGAATATAGCGTTTCCACGTCAAGTTGCCATGTATCTTTCGACCCAGCTGACCAACATGTCACTGGTTTCGATTGGCCAAGTTTTTGGTGGTCGCGATCACGGTACCGTCATCCACGCCCGCAAGACCGTTGTGAATCAGATGGAAGTGGATGCCAACGTCCGTCGTACCGTCGAGTATTTACGAGCTCAATTAGCGACTAATCAGATCTAATTGACAGAAGTTTAGGATAGCAGGGGATTTGCGATTCACTTTCGCAATGTCTTGCCAGTTCAATGAATCCGCTTTCACTGGCGGTGTTCTTTGTATTTCTTTCCCAGGGGAGTCTGTCGCAGACTGAGATTAGGCCTTAAGCCTTAAACCCTTGTACCTGATGCGCCATGCGCCGTAGGAAGTGGATTATTAAACCTCTTTTTATCGGCTACTGGTATCTGAACTTTTAAAACACAACTATGGTAACCGATAAAACATCTCCCTTTCCTAAATCAAACCGCATTTGGGTCGAAGGCTCACGTCCCGACATTCAAGTGCCGATGCGTGAGGTCACACTCGCCGATACACGTCGACCCGATGGCAAATTAACGCCGAACGAGTCATTAAGAATTTATGAT
>CAIOLH010000035.1 GCA_903859115.1 uncultured Opitutia bacterium
ATGTTCTCCGGCTAAAATCAATACATCAATCCCGCCCGCTCGCGGACGCTCAAATTTTGCTGGGATTGAAGGGAAAGCGCTCATGCACGCTGCATTCCTGCGCGAATCTGTTCCGTGATTTTGATTGCTACGTCTAAAGCATTTCGTCCGAGCTCTCCTGAAACCTTGGGACTCTTTCTCTCACGTACACAACTGACAAATGAGTTTAATTCCACGGCGAGAGGCTCAGCCTTCTCAATCGGAATCTCTTCTTTAATGATTCCACCTGGTACCGATGGATCAATGCGGACAGTGTGCCCCTTCTGCTCCATGAAGTCAATGGAGAGGTATCCACCATTTTGAAACACACGAATCTCGCGATTCTTCTTCAGCGAAACGCGACTCGCATTTAAATTCGCCACACAGCCGTTCTTGAAAAGGATACGCGCGTTGGCGATGTCTTCAGTTTTAGTAACTACGGATACGCCCACGGCATCAATTCTCTCCACAGGTGAATTAGCTAATTGTAAAACGATACCAATATCGTGAATCATTAAATCCAAGACCACACCCACTTCAGTACCCCGTGGTGTAAATGGAGCCAGTCGTTCAGCGGTGATATAACGTGGGTTAGTAACCGTTTTTTCTAAAAACGACATTACCGGATTGTAATGCTCAATGTGGCCAACTTGGACAATGCGCTCAGACTCATGAGCTGCATGCAAAATCTGCGATGCTTCTTCCAGCGTTACACACAAGGGCTTCTCGATTAAAAGGTGACATCCCTTTTTCAGTAATGGAATAGCAACCTCGGCATGTAAATTAGTGGGGACAACGACACTCACGGCGTCACACGCTGCAGCCATTTCATCGAGTGATAAAAATCTTTTGCACTTATGCTTGGCACAAATTTCTTGGGCCCGCTCATCGTTAGGCTCATAAATACCCGCGAGCTCCGCATCCGCCAAGGTGGAGTAAATACGAGCATGATGTTGACCGAGTGAACCGGTCCCCACTACCCCACAACGAATTCGCGCAGCAGCCATAAAGCGAAGATTTACGGACTACGGCTAACCTTCAATCCGAAAACCCACCGACTTTAGATTCAAAGGCCACATGAGCGTCTTTCAGTGTTACTTTAACCGATGACCCATCCAAAATCTGCCCGGCTAAAATTTCCTTCGCCAGCGGAGTTTCAATTTCACGTTGGATAAATCGACGTAAGGGACGGGCCCCATAAACTGGGTCCAATCCGCGATCAGCCAACCATTGCAGAACCTTTTTATCCAAGGTTAATCGAATCCGCTTCGTAGCTAAACGAGCGTTGAGATCCTTAATGAGCAGTCCAGCAATGGCAGCGACCTCGTCGATACCCAGAGGATGGAATAAAACAACCTCATCGACGCGATTGAGGAACTCGGGACGGAAATGCTGACGTAAATCTGCCATCACCGACTCCCGAACACTTTCCGACATTTCGCCCATACCCGCCGAAGCCGCGATATGACGACTGCCGATATTTGAAGTCATAATAAAAATAGCATTTCGGCAGTCCACCGTACGACCCTGAGAATCCGTCAATCGACCGTCATCCAAAACTTGTAATAGAATATTGAATACATCGGGGTGAGCTTTTTCGACCTCGTCGAGAAGCACGACGCAATATGGGTGACGACGAATCGCTTCCGTTAATTGTCCTCCGTCTTCGTGACCCACATAACCAGGAGGCGCTCCCACTAAACGAGAAACGGCATGTTTCTCCATGTACTCTGACATATCGATGCGAATCATCGACTTTTCATTGTCGAAAAGTTCGACCGCTAGAGCTTTGGCCAATTCAGTTTTACCCACACCGGTTGGACCAAGAAATAGAAATGATCCAACTGGGCGGCGTGGATCTTGCACACCCGCACGTGAACGTTGCACCGCGTCCGCGACGGCTAAAACAGCTTCTTTTTGTCCGACCACACGCTCTTGAAGATGAGTAGTCAGTTGTAAAAGTTTTTCGCGTTCAGAAGCGAGCAGTCGGGTGATGGGTACCCCCGTCCAACGCGCCACGACTTCGGCAATTTCTTCAGGCGTGACAATTTCTCTAAATAATCCGGTGCCTGTTTTGGCAGACTTCTCTAACGTCGCGACATCTTTTTCTAGTTGAGGAATACGGCCGTGACGGAGCGCAGCCATCGCGTTGAGATCGTTCTTTCTTTCTGCGTCAGTCATCTCACGACGAGCGTTATCCAGTTGTTCGCGAGCGGCACGCACCTTAGTCACAGCAGCTTTATCCGATTCCCATCGATTACGCATGGTGCGCTGAGATTCACCTGCTTCCGCTAATTCTTTTTTCAAGCCAAGTAGACGAGCCTTAGATGCATCATCTTTTTCATTTTTCAGAGCCGATTCTTCGACCTCGAGTTGCAGAACTCTTCGATTTAAAACATCTAATTCCGCGGGAACACTATCAATTTCTGTACGAATCTGCGCGCAGGCTTCATCGACTAAATCAATCGCTTTATCGGGTAAAAATCGGGACGTAATATACCGATCCGACAAGACGGCGGCTTCAACTAAAGCAGCATCTTCGATTTTAACACCGTGGTGAACCTCGAAGCGTTCTTTTAATCCACGCAAAATAGAAACCGTGTCAGGCACACTGGGAGGCTCGACCATGACTTGCTGGAATCGACGTTCCAAGGCCGCATCTTTTTCAACGTGCTGACGAAACTCATCGAGTGTCGTAGCTCCAATGCAATGCAACTCACCACGCGCCAACATCGGCTTCAGTAAATTTGCTGCGTCCATCGCACCATCCGCTTTTCCCGCACCCACTAAAGTATGCATCTCGTCGATAAAAAGAAGAATGCCACCTTCAGCGGATTTAACTTCAGCTAAAACGGCTTTTAAGCGCTCTTCAAATTCACCGCGATACTTAGCACCCGCCAAAAGCGATCCCATATCTAATGAGAAAATAACTTTGTTTTTTAAACCCTCAGGTACGTCGCCACTAATAATACGCTGAGCGAGACCTTCAACCACCGCGGTTTTACCCACACCAGGTTCGCCAATTAGAACGGGGTTATTTTTTGTACGACGAGAAAGAATCCGGATAACGCGGCGAATTTCTTCGTCTCGTCCAATCACGGGATCCATCTTACCTGAACTAGCACGTTCGGTTAGATTAATACCGTATTTACTAAGTGCTTCGTAAGTGGCCTCAGGATTCGCAGTGGTGACGCGTTGCGATCCACGCACCGCTTTTAGAGCAGTCATGATTGCAGCTTTTCCAAAATTGATTTCTTTAAAAATAGGACTTAGCGAAGATGATTCTGCCAAGGCTAACAGCACGTGTTCGGCGGAAACATAATCATCCTTCATCATCGCAGCTTCCTCTTTTGCTTTAAATAAAACGGCTTGGGATTCCGTTGATAATCCAGGCTGAGCATTAGCCTGAGCTAATTTGGGCTGACGAGCTAAAATCCCGGCCAACGCAGAAAGGATTGTTTTTTCGTCTTTATTGGCACGACGTAAGAGCGCGGAGACAACTCCACCCTCTTGAGTCATCAGACTAAAAAGAATGTGGGCGGGCTCAATCGCAGCGTGGCGACGTTGGACGACATCGCTCTGTGCGAGTTGTAAAGCTTCCGTAGTTTTATCCGTCAGATTTCCGTAGGGTGTACTCATATAAATAAAACTATGCACTAACTAGACCAACCGACTGACTATAACTTTATCCTTAATTTTCGGGCTGTAAACGCATATAAATGATTAATTCGGATTAACCTGTGTCAAACGAGCGTGACAGCCCGTCACCCTCGCGACGAGTTGTCGCAAAACTGCCCAAGAGTCATGTATTGCGAAATCGCTGACGATTTGATACATTTAATCGAATGAAACCGACGAAGCAACTTGCCGTCCTAGAAAGGTTGCTCGACGACCCCTCACCCGTCGTGCGGGAAGCAGTAATTAACGAAATCAAAGCAGCGGGAAATGAAGGGTTACTTTGGCTCGAAGTTCTTACTAAAAATAAAAATCTAGCAAGTCACGCGAAGTCACTGCTCTCTAATTTACGCACATCTGAATTAGCGGCCCAGCATTTCATCGAACATATTAAAGGTGGCATCCAGGACCTAGAAGAAGCCTGTTTACTTTTTGAACGCGTCATTCACCCAACTCTTGCCGATAAGGCTTACGATGAGGAGCTGGATCATTTGGCTGAACGCACCAGACAACTCATTACCGAGCCCGTCACCGTGCAGGATAAGTGTCGATTACTCTGCCGTGTGATTTTCGGAGAAGAAGGCTATCGCGGGGCGCAAGAATCCTTTTCAAAACCCGACTCATCATTCCTCTCCACAGTCATTAAATCTCACCGCGGTATTCCGATTTCACTTTGTCTCATTTTCCTACTCGTCGCGCAACGCCTCGGCCTTCCCGTCCAACCCGTTGGGCTACCTGGACGATTCATGGTAGGTATTTTTAAAAATAATAATCCAATCTATATCGATTGTTATGAAGGTGGAACCTTTCGGACCCGTTCCGAAATTCAGTTAATGTTACTCAATAATCATCTGCCCGCCGACGATGCCTTCTTAAAGCCCATCAGTGCTGAACAAACGATTGCTCGCTGTTGTCGAAACCTAGTCTCACAATTCGAAGCCAATGGAGATGACAAAAACAGTCGTCTCTTTCTTAGTTTTGTAAATATAATCGAAAGTCGCACTTAATTTATCCACGTGGAAAACAGTATTACATTAAAAGAGATTTTGAGCATGGATTTTCCACATCCCTGCTTGGCGGTGCTTGGCGATCCCATCAGCCATTCACTGAGTCCAGCGATGCATAACGCAGCACTCCAAGCGCTGAGCCCAACCCATCCTGAACTCTCCCAAGTTAAATATTTAAGGCTGCACATTAAATCAGAAGAACTCGCTCAGGCGCTCACGGTTCTGAGGTCTAAAAATTTTATCGGACTTAACTTAACGGTTCCACATAAAATCTCCGCTCTGAGTTTAGTGAAACATTTATCCCCCGAAGCGAAGAAAGCCGAATCGGTTAACACCTTGGTACCCACTCCAGAGGGCTGGGCTGGACATACAACCGACGGACAAGGATTTCTCGAAGCTCTTAATGAATACTCCGGCAAGGGCGTAGAGCAAAAAGATATTATTATTCTTGGAGCCGGTGGAGCTGCCCGAGCGATTGCTGCGGCCTGCATTCACGCTAGCTGTCGCAGTTTGACGATTGCCAACCGCGATATCACGAAAGCTGAAAACCTCGTTAAAGCTTTGAACGACTCACGCGTTTCCGCGGTTGGTCTAAAAGAAGTCAGCACCATCCAGTCAGGTGCGATTGTCGTAAACTGTACCACCTTGGGCCTTAAGTCCGACGATGAACTACCTTTAGCCGAATCACTCTTAAAAAATGCGGGATTTATTTTTGATACTACTTACGGTGCCCATGAAACATCCTTAATCAAAACCGCCAATAAACTGGGGATTAAATCTTGCGATGGTCGATCGATGCTACGCTGGCAGGGCGCGCTCGCTTTTAAACTTTGGACAGGTATAACTCCACCCCAAGAACCCATGCGCTTAGCAATTGGAGAAAAATAATATGCAACTCATTGATTTCCAAATTTTCATGGCACTGCACCCGAACATCACTGGAGTTTTTATCGGAGCCATCGGCGTATGCGTGGGAAGCTTCTTAAACGTCTGCATTCATCGTCTGCCCAAAGGTGAATCGATTATCAGTCCACCCTCGCATTGTGCCTGCGGACAAAAAATTCCGGTCTGGTTTAACGTACCTTTATTAGGTTGGTTGTTGCTCCGAGGTCGGGCGAAATGTTGCGGGGCGACTATTTCAGTGCAGTATCCTCTAGTTGAACTAATCACTGCCCTGCTTTTTATAACGGCCTTCCTAGTTCTTTCCCCAGTGAAAGCCGCCATCGGTTGCGTCTTTCTCTCTCTATTAATTATTTTAGCTGGATGCGACATGAAGGACATGCTCGTGCCCGATGCACCTAATTTTTTATTAGTGGGACTCGGACTATTCTTTTCCATCGTCGCTCCATCACTCCACGGCGAAACGGGTTCCGGTCTTGAAATCATAAATCGGATAAATTCAGCGACCGACTCACTCATCGGCATTGCGGTCGGAACGGCACTCGTTTGGTGGATTCGAACCATCGCCACTGTCATCATGCGCCAAGAGGCCATGGGAGAAGCGGATATCATTCTCTGTGCCGGAGTCGGTGCCTTTTGCGGATGGCAAGGTGCCCTGTTCTGTTTATTCGGCGGATCTGTGATTGGCGTTATCATTAAATTACCCTCCGTCCTGGCCCTATTTGGACCCAAAAAAGAGTCCGAAAGTGTCCCATTTGTGCCCAGTATGGCTATTGCAGCAGCTCTTTGGTTCTTTCGAGGTCCTGAATTGGTCAAGGCTTGGCAATTGTGGGTAAATTCTTGAGGTTTCTGGCTTGTCTACCCGCCCAAGGTTACCCCAAATAAGACGAACCCCTATGAAGCATATCGCTCTTTTAACTCTCATCGCCTCTGCGGCCTTAGTTGGTTGTAGCAGCTATGACACCCCTAACCACGGAAAAAACGTGTCCATGGAACCCGCTCATAATTTCCTCGGCGTTGTTAAAGTAGAACCAGGCTCCTATGGCGCCATCAATAATTCTACCGTTCGTTTAAAAATGGACGACTTCTATTCTCGTCGCACCAACTCAGGTGACCGCGTCACACTTCTTTGGGGTGCCATCACCCTAACAGATTACTAAATCGACAAAGTGTCCTCTTGCAGAAGCCCCGATTTCGGGGCTTCTTCATTTATAGGAAAATGAACGATACGAGTAGCAATGTCGCTAGACACCTTCGCCATGCCGCGCTGAACAACCCCCAAGCGATTGCGACGCTATCACCTCTCTCCGTTAACGAAGACGGCCGAGTGATTCACGACTGGTGTTCGTTTTTAAAACTCGATCAAGAAAGCGACGCTGCAGCGCGAATTTTTCACGCAGAAGGTATCACCGCAGGTACCCGCACATTACTCGCTGTGCGCGCAGGACATGACCTGATCGTGTGTATGTTTGGACTTTTAAAACTGGGAGCTATTCCCATCGCCATCGATCCAGGTATGGGCTGGAAAAAAATGTTACAATGTATCGAGAACACTACTCCCACCGCACTCATCGCTCAGTCTAAACCTTTTTACTTAAGCTACCTTCCATTCAAAGCATTCAAATCCATCACTCACCGTATTGAGGTAAACGGTAAGACTTGGAAAAAACTGATTAAAGATTGTTCAACCACTACCGCACGACCACTCGAACCAGTCACCGCCTCAAGTCTCGCCGCAATTATTTTTACCTCTGGCTCAACGGGAACACCCAAAGGCGTACGTTACACGCATGGAATGTTCGATGCACAAATTTCGCTGGTTCGTAAAACCTATCAAATTCAACCAGGCGAAGTCGACATGGCGATGCTTCCCGTGTTTGGATTATTTAATCCTGCTCTCGGCGTCACCACCGTCACCCCACTCCTCGATCCATCTCGTCCAGCCGATGCCAATCCTGCGTTGATTGTCTCCGCATTACTGTCCGAGAAAGTAACTTCATCATTCGGATCACCCGCAATCTGGGGGAAAATTGCCCAGTACTGCGAAACGCAAAAAATCAGCCTGCCATTATTGAAACGACTTTTAATTGCCGGTGCACCAGTACCTATTTCGCTCTTAAAACAACTCAGGAAAATCGCACCCCATTGCCAAATTCACACGCCCTACGGCGCCACCGAATGCCTGCCGGTGTCGAGCATCGAGTCGAACGAAATTCTCAACGAGACTTTTGCCGAAACTTTACGCGGACAAGGAACCTGCGTGGGTAAACCCGTAGCGTCAGTTAAAGTTAAAATCATACAAGAGACGCATGATGTTATTCGAAATCTTAACGACGCTACCCTTTGCGCAACTAATACGGTCGGCGAAATCATTGTCACCGGACCAAGCGTCACCCATGCCTACGATCACAATCCCGAAGCCACCCTGCGGACAAAAATAAACGGTGATTCTGAGCTCTGGCATCGCATGGGCGACTTAGGAAGATTGGATCATGACGGACGGCTCTGGTTCCATGGTCGCTGCATAGAAAAAGTAATCACTACAAAAAATATTCTCACCACTGAATCGGTTGAACCGGCATTTCAACAACATCCAGATGTGGCACGTTGTGCTCTCATTGGAATTGGCGATGCGCCCAATCAGATTCCGGTTTTAGTTGTCGAACCAAAGCCAGATTGTTTTCCTGAATCGCGCGGTGAAATTATAAAATTCACCGAAAACCTCTGGGAAATCAC
>CAIOLH010000036.1 GCA_903859115.1 uncultured Opitutia bacterium
AATATTATAAATACGAGCCCCGATTGGACCACTTAAACAAGCCGCTAAAATGGCGCTAGCTGCATCATCGCGATGCAAATAATTAATTAAGTGATCCGTGCGTCCACCAAAAACGAGTTCACCGCGCATGAGTTGGTTGAGCAGGTGATGACGACCTGGACCATAAAGACCACCGAGTCGTAAGACCCGAGTATTTTTAATCCTGGAATTTAAAACGGATTTTTCCCCAGCTAAAATAATATCCGCAATCGCCTCTCCACCTGCGATACTTTCTTCGGTGACGCGACCGCCATCGTCCTGACGATAGACACCGGTTGAACTTGTAAAAATAAAACAACGCACCTGGGACTGCTCAGCCCAACGAATCGCGTTTTTAACCCCTAAATCATAGGCTAAAGTGTACGCGTCGGGACCACCTCCACCCGTGCTCGCTGCATAAACCACCGCATCAAAATCGTTAGACAGTACCGACCAATCCGAACTAGAAATATCAAAAGCCAAACTAGTTATACCCACTGACTCTAATTGTTGTTTTGATTTATCGGATCGAACTACTCCGACAACTTCGTGGCCTTGGGACTTTGCTAGGTGAGCTAGAGCCGTTCCGATATAACCACATCCTAAAATAATAATTTTCATAATTACTTTGGATTTATAAAACTAGAAATCCACTCAACGGGTGTTGATCCCGCCTGAGCTGAAAGAAGTGTGAAAAGTTCTTTGGCGTCGGACTGAGCTAATTGACGCACCGAAGAATCTTCGACACATAACTTAAGCCTTTCCGCTAAAGACTCGGGTTCACATTCGGTCTGTAAATACTCGGGCCAGGCTTGACGTTTTAATAAAATATTCGCGATACCCAGATTATCAATTCTCCCAGCAATGAGTCGACGTCCCACCCACCAGGTCAGCGGATTAGCCCGATAAACCACAGCCCCAGGAATGCCTGCTAAGGCTACGGTTAAGGACATCGTGCCTGAACTTACCAACGCGGCACTCGCAGCGACATCACCCTCACCTACGGGATGTAAATCAATACCCTTCGCCTGATTTCCATATTCGGCACAGAGTCGATAGAGTTCCGCATGCACCGCACCACCGGTATGTAAAACTACGGCTCTTTTCTTTGGATAATTTTTCCTGAACAAAGCGAAAGCTTCAATCAAGGTTGGAAAGATTTTCTTAACCGGCTTGGGGCGACTTCCAGGTAAAAGTAAAATAGGACCATCGGGGTCATAGGATAAATGAGAATGATGACCAGGCTCGGCAAAAGGATGACCCACAAAGCGAGCGTCTAATTTCGTGTCTTTATAAACTGCGGGCTCGAAAGGAAAAATGGTTCCAAGCGCATCAAGATCACGAGCCATCGAGAATCGACGATTGGGTTTCCACGCCCATAATTGTGGGCTTACATACTGAATCACTTGTGTTTTGCCGCCGCCCTTCACTGAAATCCCGGCCTTACGTAATTCATTCGCAAGTCGTAAATTCAGTCCTGGGTAATCGACTAAAATGACTAAACCCGGCTTCCACTCTTTGGTCCAATCTACCATCCGAGAAAAAAGTTTTTTGTAAAAAGGGTACGCGGCTAAAACCTCAACAATCCCCACAGCGGAAAAACCCGTCATATCAAAAAGCAATTGGGCCCCTGCTTCGCGTAAACTCGGTCCACCAAACGCCGCGATTTTTAATTGAGGATTTTTAGTTAAAAGCTCCTTCACAATTTTCGCAGCATGTTGATCTCCGGAATGTTCTCCGGCCAAAATTAAAACATCAACCCCACCTGCGCGTGGACGCTCAAACCTTACTGGGATTGACGGGAAAGCGCTCATGCACGCTGCATTCCTGCGCGAATCTGTTCCGTGATTTTGATTGC
>CAIOLH010000037.1 GCA_903859115.1 uncultured Opitutia bacterium
CCAATTTAAAACCACCGAATAACAAGCAAAAGCCTCTTCACGTCCTTTCGTTTCACGCAAGCGAATGTATTCGGGTAAGAAAATTTCGGACAACTGTCCGGTCTGAACTAAACCTAATATAATTTGCTGACAGGCACTCGCCGCGAACCAAATATCCATTTCACGCGACGCTCCGAAATACCACGCCGTAAATGTAGTAGTAATCACGCCAACGGCAGTAATCGCTACATTAACAATCGCTAAATTAAAAATCTGTCGCGATGAAGACATTCACTAATGAGCTCGTAAGGGTGGCTCTACTTTTTCAATTTTTTCACACAGTAATTGAATCGTAGCATTTTGATTTAACTCTTCATCCGAACGAGCATTCACGGCAACATAACGACCATAGTCACCCTCAATCATAAAGGACCAATCTAAGTGATAACGTTCAAAAAGCAGATAGGCATAACGTAATGCCAGAGTCTTAGCTTTTTCAGCGTCAAAATTTATCCGCGGAAAATCATTAAGAATCTGGAAATATTGTTCACGAGATTCGATATCTACCGTAAAACCTTTACCCCGGTAGTGAACCCCCGAAGCGACTAAACAAGGTATCCCGCTTAAAGGCAATTCCATTCCGGGTGTACTCGTATGAACCAGACCCAGTGATGTAATTTGCGTAATCGACCAGGAGTTAACTTTTTCTTCTGGGGCAATGACACGGACATTCGGAGGCAGCTGAGGAAAAACTCTTTCGATTTCTTTAACGAAAGGTTGATTGGTTCCGATGACGACTTCGGCGGGGTGAATTTTAACTACTAATTGTTTTTCTGGATGATCGGCAAACCACTGAATCGTTTGCATGACCCAGTCGACGGCATTGGGAAAAGCGATTTCTTTTTGAGCGCTCGCTGCATCCCATAGCACATTGGTAAATAAAACCATAATCGGCTTGGTCTCATCTAAATTAAAACGCTGGAGCGTTTGTTTTCGTCCCTCGAGCTCTCCAAAGTTATATTTAAGGGCGTCGCCTTTGTGTGTAATACGACCCTCTAAATAATTATGAATGGCCTGCGATTCAATAGAGGTCAGGGGCTGATCTTTAACTTTTTCCCATTCCGCCGAAACATCCCAATCCATCAGGCCTTTCACCCAATTCATCACGACGCTATTTTTCTTTTTTCCTTTATTATAAACTAACGTCGGAATCCCCAAGGACTGAAAGACCATTAAGGCCGGGGCCCAAGATGAATAAACACCATGACTCATAATCACGCGATCGGGACGCAAACGAGCACAGGCAATAGCCGCGCGCGCAGTAATTTTACAGGCTTCGTCTACTTTAATCGTCTGTTCGCGTTCACTGGCGGTACCTTGTAAACGACCCACCCGAAAATATTTATAGAGAGCACTCTCAATAATATAACTGAAGTTTTGCTTGGCTAAAATAGCATCCGCTTCCGCATCTCGTGCACTTTTTTCTAATTGGGATAAAGTGTGTGTTTGAATTCCAGCCGCAGATGTTAAGGCCTGCCCGCGCCCTGCGCATTTCTGACAACGATCTTGCCAATCTTTTTCGGGCAAGCCCACACTATGGTTTTCACAGGCCGGCAAAATTCCATCGCAGATGACAACATGCACCTCGTGCCCACGGGCCCGTAAAGCTCGAGCTAAAGCGAGTTCGGAACCAATCATGAATGAATGACTGCCCAGAACCGTGAAGAAAATGATTCTTTGCGGACGGGCTGAGGTAGCTGGAGTTTGTTTTTTTAACGCACGGAATGAGCCAATCAAACTGCCCTCCGCCCATCGCTTTAAACGGAGAAGTGATTGTGGCCTAAAACCCAAGGTTAAAAGGGTTTGTGCAGCGAGTGCGGGGATTTGTTGTTTCAGATTTAAGCGCATTTTATTTTTGAATTTGCTGACAACTGGAGAGACAGCGGACGGACTTCAGTGACGAGTTAGAGGACTCTAATTTTTTCATCAGAATAAAATCTTCGATATTATCTAAGGTGAGACTTTTTTCATGATTTAATCCCATAAAGTTCGAGGGCAGTTTTACGATTTTTGTTTTAGGATTATGGCGAATATCCCACGTCACATGTTCTCGGGCTGACGCCGAATAGTTTTGGGTCTTCCAATGATCTAATAAAACCGTCCGACGGATAATTTCACCCGCGAAATGTGACAGAGGCTCAACATAACCATAGTCAGCTTGAGCCGCAGATACGGCCTCATAAAGCCCGTCAATGACTTCGGGCTGAATTAAATAATTATCACAAGTAATACGTAAAATATACTCTTGTTGGCTTAGTAATGCAATCTGGGCAAAGCGCTCTAAAACATTTTCCTCACTCCCTGCAAAAAACTTTACCCCTTGGGCCTCTACCAGAGGACGGGCTAGTTGATTTTCAGGTAAGTCACCCGTTGCAAAATAGATTTCATTAGAACCCTTAACCGCCAATGCAATGTCACACATCCTAGCCCAAATGGTTTGACCGAAAAAGGTGTGGAATCCTTTCGCGGGTAATCGCGTAGAACGCAAACGGCCCTGCATAATGATAAGCATAAATTAATTAATTAATTTTTTGAGAGCAGCCGCTACCCTGACTCCACCCTTCCCATCGATAATCTTTAACGCATTTTTACTCATAGCCTCCAAGCGAAGCGGATCGGATAAAAAACTTTGAAGAGTTTGGGCAAATAAACCTTTCTGAAAATCATGATTCCAACCCATGTTAACACCCATGCCGAGAGTTTGAATACTTTGCGCCAAGGGTACTTGGTTTTCAGCCACAATATAGGCGAGCGACGGTAAGCCTAAATAACCCAACTCCCAGAGAGTGGCGCCAGCTGCGGAGATTGCTAAGTCAAATTCCTGTGAATACGCCGCAAAATCATCCTTAGCTCTCTCTAGGGTTACGGTAGGTAAATCTTTGGCCGTACTCGTGAGTTCTTCAAACCTCGGGTTATTGTGTCCGACTACTAACGAGATCTGCGGTAAAGAATACGGTATTAATTTCAGCGCTTCTAGAATTTTGCCAGAGTCATTAGCACTATCGCCTCCACCTAAGGTGATTAATATCTTTTTAACGCCTTGGGTTCGGCTGTGACGTAATTCTGGACGATTTAAAAATTCTTTTCTTAACACTAAGTAATCTAATCCCGCCAACACTTGTGCCCCTGGGGCCATCGCTTGAAGCTCAGCCGCTTGAGCATGTGGATTTTGGTTTAAAATTAAGTCTACGGGTAAAAATGAATCTTGGCAGTAATCTGTCCACAGGCCGATTTTCACTTTCTCCTTACGCACTACCGTAAACCAGTTTTGTTTAAAATGATATCCGTCTACCAAAAGAATCTTTGCCCCGGTCTCCCGAACGCATTGCGCTGTCTGTTGGGCGTCTTCTAATTCACCTGGTGAAGTATTTAAAACTTGAACCTCAAATTTATCCGACTGGAGGCGCTTCTCTAAGGTCGGATTAGGTTGGGCTAATATAAAAATAACTTGTCTACCTTCAGCCTGCCAGTGTTGAGCTAGACCCAGACATCGCATCATATGCCCCACGCCAATGACTGCATTGGCATCTGCCCTAATTAATAAAAGCGAGTCACTCACTTAATTTTTACTCGAGGTTGAACCAAGATCTAATGGTAAATAGCCTATAAAACCCGACTGCAGCCATCGTCCGTCAATTTTTCTTAAATGGAAAATACTTTGCCAATTTAACGGCTGAACTAATTGATTTTTAAATTTAACCTGGCCTTTAAATTTTTTGTGAATGATTCCTGTGTTTTCGTTTAGTTCAATTCTTACCAGCGAAACAAGAGTGTAGAGCTGATCGCGAATATCATCCGGCAAATGATTTTTTTGAAAATCCTGAGCGCCATTAAGCCATGCCTTTTGATAGATTTCTAAATTAGGGTAAGTTGCTACCCATTCCATCGGGTCAGCCGAATACCGTGCATCCCAACCCATAAAACCTTCCGATATAAAATCGCCCGCGCAAATTGACCAATCCGCAGATAAAAATCCTTCTAAGTCACGTCGTACACACATCTCCCACAGGCCGTAGGAGTCGCTTTCTTTAGCATAGGGATTAACTGTCGCTGGAATCATTTTATTTAAACCAAATCTTCTAGACGGACGCAGTCACCGCGGGGAATCGCTCGGTTTATTTTCCGGTTAATCAATTCACTTTCACGGTAGGGCGGCAAAGCCCCAGCGGGACAGGGACGAAGGACAACCAAGTCCTCTTTTTTAAGAATATGGTTAACGGGTAAATCGTCTCGCACGCGAATGGCTCGACGTTGAACAATCACGGTTCCGGCTTCGTTTTCTTCTAATTGCTTAACCCCTGTACCAATCGAAAAATCAAAAGCTTCGGGATCATCCACCGCTGCGCGCGTAATCTTAAAACGCTCCGCAAAGGATTGAGCACCAGCCGCCTTTAATTCTTTTTGTAGGTTTTCAGTTTCTTCGACCATTTTCTTCCACGACGCTGGGGTCATAGAAAACGCATGGTCTTGGCCTTCCTGAGTATTATCTAGCGTGAAATGTTTTTCAACCGCACAACAATTGTAGAGTCCGACTGCACCTAAAACTGTTAGCGATCCATGGGTATGGTCGGACAGTCCCATTGGCACATCAGGCCAACGCTGAGCATAGGTTTCTAAAACTTTTAAATTGATGTATTTAAAGCGATTAAGCTTTTGCTCACGTGTCTCATTGATCTTGGCAGTATACTCGGTGTTACACTGCATGAGTAATACCTGCGCTTTGTTTTTTAAGGCTACGGCCATGGCACCTTCGACTTCCGCCATGGTCGAAGCACCGGTAGCAATTAAGACAGGTATATTTTCCGCACACATGGCAGCAATTTCTTCATGCCAGGTGATATCTCCTGAACCCACTTTGTAGGCACAAACATGGGGCGCCACAGCCCGAACTAATTCGAGGGAATAAGGTGAAGTAAAATAGTGTAGGCCTAACTTTTCTGCCAGTTCTCGTAATTCAATCGTCCACTCCAAGGGAATGGAGGCCGCTCTATAAGAATCAAACACCGACTGCTTCCAGCCAGATTGGTGAGTTTTTACTGTCGATAAATTTTTGAAACCATAATCCGAAACAATAGTCTCCGCAGAAAAATTTTGCATTTTTACCGCATCTACACGCGACTCAGCACAAGCGTGAATTAATTCTTTCGCTTGGCTAAGTGAGCCGCAGTGATTGGAGGCAACATCCGCAATAAAATAAACCGGGTAATCGGGCCCTACTTTTTTTTGTTTTATTTGTATAAATGGGTTCATGATTAATTCTTTATTAAAAGACTTAGGTGGGGTTCCTGCACTAAAGCCGCAAGGGTCTGCGCCTCAGTTTGGCACCATTGATTCGCGGTCGCCTGGTGTAGTCGATTACAACTGAGTGATAGATTTACCTTTCGTTCACCGTCTGCTTGCACTCCAGATTCAGCGTAGCCAAAAGTTTTGGCGACTGCTTGTAGAAAATCTATTTCTTCGCTTTGATCAACCGTGCCTAAATGAAAGATACCACGGGCAGTAGGTTGGTTAATTAATTGCACCACCGCTTGAGCAAAAATTTCGTCGTACAGACGATTTTGCTTAATCCCTCGGCTCACTTTAACCACCTGTGAATCTTTAAGTTTAGTTAAGAAAGCTTCATTGCGTGAAGGTTTCCACGGTGACCAACCTTGAATCGATGAAAATCTCAGCACCAGCCAATCGTCATTAGGGTGAATGTCTTTAAGGTAATCCTCACACGCTCCCTTAAACTGGCCATAGGGCGTAATACTTTTGGCCGGTAAATCTTCGGTTAAAATCTGGTTAAAATCGTAACCATCTAAAGCCAAAGCCGAAGAAGCATAAACGTATCGAACTCCCGCCTTAAAACACTCGGTTGCTAATTGCCGATGAATTTCTAAGCCCGCCGCATCTTCACCGCGTAATAAATTAATGACGGTAGAATAATTTTTCTGTTTTAGAATTTTTTTGAAGTCGTCGCTCGACTGGGCGAATTCGAAATTAGCATGACTTTTGTGGATAGACTTCAGATTTTGCGAAGTCGTGGTACCCAAGATAACCGCTTGAGCATGATTCTTTAAAATCGCTTCGGTTAACCTAAACCCAATCCAAGAGCGGGCACCTAGTATTAAAACCGGCGACATCTTAGGGCTTAAAGGTCGGATCTACGTGCTGCACGATTAATTGACGAATTTCTGCAACGCTCAACCACTCATGGTTGGTACCTGAATTATAAACAAAACCCTGAGCCACTAATTTAGCTCCGGTCTGCGCACAATACTCCTCA
This sequence comes from uncultured Opitutia bacterium, assembly GCA_903859115.1. The sequence continues at coordinate 6,308 of CAIOLH010000037.1, forward strand.
GTGGTATAACGATGACCCTGGGGAAGAATGGCGTAATAAGTTCCGAGATCGACAGTCGTAAATGAGTCAGAAGCTGTAATCATTTCTTCGTGGATTTTTTCGCCTGGGCGAATGCCGACAATTTGTTGGCGAGCCTTGGGTGCCACGGCTTCAGCTACATCGGTGATTCGATAGGAAGGAATTTTAGGGATGAAAATTTCGCCACCCTTTGCGCTACGCAAGGCGTGTAAAACCATTTCCACGCCAGCTTCTAAAGAAATATTAAAACGAGTCATGGTTGCATCGGTAATCGGCAGAACTCCTTCATTCTTCTTTTTAAGGAAAAATGGGATAACTGATCCGCGACTGCCCATTACATTACCATAACGTACCACCGATAACTTAAGATCGCGGGCACCTTTAATATTATTTGCAGCTACAAACAGCTTGTCGGAGCAAAGCTTGGTCGCACCGTAAAGATTAATCGGAGCAGCGGCTTTGTCGGTGGATAGTGCCACCACGTTCTTAACCTGCGAATCGAGGGCGGCATTGATGACATTTTCGGCACCATGAATATTGGTTAAAATACATTCCATGGGGTTATTCTCGGCCGCAGGCACTTGCTTAAGGGCGGCAGCGTGAATGATGGTGTCGACACCTTCACAAGCGCGTGTGAGGCGTGAGCGGTCACGGACATCACCGATAAAGTAACGCATCTGCGGATAGCGGGCACGTGGAAACTCTTGTTCCATCTCGAACTGCTTAAGTTCGTCGCGCGAGTAAACGACCAGGCGTTTAACCTCCGGATAGTTCGTCAAAATCTCTTTGACGAAGGCTTTACCGAACGAACCGGTACCGCCGGTGATTAAGATAGAGTGTGAGGGGATAGTTTTCATATTTTTGTTTAGGTTAAAAAATTATTTGCCGACGACCCAGAGGTTTAAACCTGCAGCGCGGATGGCGGCGTGATTCGTACAGTTTCTTGCATCAAACACCCACGCTGAGTTTTTCATTTGCGAAGCAACACTTGACCAATCCATGGTCTTGAATTGGTCCCACTCGGTTAAAACAATAGCCGCGTCCGCACCGACGCAGGCCTCGGGTGCTGAACTGGCCGATTTTAACTGGGCATGATGCGCCGAGACGTGAGCAAGATCGGCCGTAATTTGTTGAGCTGTAACCTTGGGATCAAAAACGATCACATCGGCGCCTGCCTTAAGCAGGTACTCACATACCGAAATAGCTGGTGCTTCGCGGGTATCGTTGGTGTCTTTCTTAAAGGCAAAACCGAGTACGGCGATTCTCTTCCCTTTAACCGAACCGCCTAATTTTTTGACAACTAATTGGGCTATGCGTTTTTTCTGCCAATCATTCATCACTAAAACCTGCTCCCAGTAGGCAGCTACTTCGGG
>CAIOLH010000038.1 GCA_903859115.1 uncultured Opitutia bacterium
ATCCTTCATCTGCTTGGGCTGAGATAAAACCGAAACTCAAAACTGTGCCCACCAAGCCAAATGACATAGCAATCGTTGGACCTACGCCAGTTCCGTAGATAGCTCTGATTGCACCACCACCGACAAAAGTAAGTATCGAGAAAAGTGCAGTGAAGTTAACCACGGCCATAAACCATCGTGAAGTTGGATTTCCGATGATGGTTTTTTGTCCGGTTAAATAAGCATAGAGTTCATCCCAACGTTCGTAGAGTACGTAAGCCGAGAAGAAAGGAACCAGATAGCCGAAGGTGTAGTCGTTCTTGGTGCTCCAGATGTTCCACTGATCCCAACAAGTCAGAGCGGTCATTCCGACGATAATACCAAAAAGCCCGAGCGTGGTTTTATCGAGTCGTGGTTGTGAAGTTGTACTCATGATAGTTTAGGTACGGCAGCGAGAAGAGTTTTGGTGTATTCTTCTTTCGGGTTCTGCAGAATTTGCTCGGGAGTGCCAGCCTCAACAATTTCACCCTTCGACATTACTAAAATATGGTCACTAATGTGTTCAACTACCGCGAGGTCGTGTGCAATAAAGAGATAGGTTAATTGTAATTGCTCCTGAAGGTCTTGTAATAAATTCACCACTTCGGCTTGAACGGAAACATCGAGTGCGGAAACAGGCTCGTCACAAATGATTAAAGCTGGCTCGACGGCGAGGGCGCGGGCGATGCCGATGCGTTGGCGCTGTCCGCCCGAAAACTCGTGGGGATAGCGGTAGAGGTATTCGGAGGGTAGTTTTACTTTTTTGAGTAAATCAACGCAGCGAGCTTCGCGGTCAGCTTTGCTGAGTTGCGGGAAATGGATTTCGAGGGGCTCGGAGAGAATACCTAAAACGTCGGAACGCGGATCGAGCGAGTTATAGGGATCTTGGAAAATCATCTGAATCTTTTTACGCCAAGGTAAAAAATCCCGATTCGTTTTAGTTCCGATATCGACCCCCTCGTATAAAATTTGTCCTTCCGTGCAGGGGGCGAGGCGAATGATTGATTTACCGGTCGTGCTTTTACCTGAGCCCGATTCGCCCACGAGTCCAACGGTTTTGCCTTTAGGAATCGTGAAGGATACATTATCGACGGCGCGCTTTGGAGTATTTTTTTGAAAAAACCAATGAGCTCGACCCGGATAATCAACGGAGAGATTTCTGACTTCTAATAAAGGTGTAGACATTTTTATGAGAGATCGGAAGGTAGGGTGGTTAAGCGATGGCGTTTTTGTCCGAGACGCGGAATGCATGCGATGAGTCCGCGGGTATACGGATGCGTTGGATTTTCTAAAACATGCTTAGCCGTGCCCGCCTCAACGACTTTTCCGTGTCGCATTACAATCACGCGATTGGCGAAATTGGCTACGATACCGAAGTTGTGGGTGATGAGTAAGATGCTCATGCCGCGCTGGCGACAAAGGTGGGCGAGTAGGTCGATAATTTCTTTTTGAATGGTGACGTCGAGCGCGGTGGTGGGTTCGTCGGCTACCAAGATGCGAGGATTACAAGCCAAAGCCATGGCGATCATGACGCGTTGTTGCATACCGCCGGAGAGTTCATGGGGGTATTGCTGAGCGACTTTCTCCGGCTCGTTGATCCTAACCTCATTCAGTGATTGGATGACGGCGGCGTGGACATCGGAGATTTCGGGGCGATGTATTTTAATCGCTTCAGCAATCTGAAATTCGACGGAGTAAACTGGATTGAGAGAAGTGCCGGGATCTTGAAAAATGTAGGCGATGACTTTTCCGCGATAACGTGAAATTTCTTTTTCGGATAAACTCAGGAGATTGATACCTTCGAGATTTATTTTACCGCTGACAACGCAGGTGGGGGTGCTGGGTAGAAGTTG
>CAIOLH010000039.1 GCA_903859115.1 uncultured Opitutia bacterium
CTTAGTGCGGACGTGAGCATTGATGACGGGTGATGGTCCCACGTAGGTGAGATCAATCGTCCCAGCAAGCAGTGCTTCCATGGCCGAGGGACCTGCGTTATAGGAACGCCATTCGATCTTTGAACCTGGCGGCAGATGAGCGAGATGCCAGTCGTTACCTTCGCGTTCAAGTTGACGTGCGGCAATCGCCGGCGAATGCGTTAGGTTAGGGAAGAAACCCACCCGCACAGTTACTGGCTGCTCGGTAGCACTTACGACAGAGACGACGATGAGTGATGAGATGATAGAAAAAAGGCGCATGAAATTATTGTTTTAGACAATGAATCGGTTTAACTGGTTCAGTTAATTTGTTAAAGATTACTTCTTTAGTTATATTATAATGATTAGAATACAATAAAAATACGGTAATTGTTTAAAACTCTAACTATCAACAATTTAAATAATTCAAATAGCCGATATAACGAACCAAATACTTGCAGAAATCACAACGAATGTACCCAGGATACCCAGAAATCTGACCCATTTAGGTGTGAGGTAGTCGCCCATGACTTTGGAATCGCTGGTGATCCTTACTAATGGCCAGCAGGCGAAACCGAGTTGCAGGCTGAGGATGACTTGGCTCCAGAGTAAAAGTTCAACGGCCTTCCCTTCTCCGGCGTACGCGATCACGAGTAATGCGGGAACGAGTGCGGCAAGTCGGGTGAAGGTTCGCACCATCCAAGCTTTACCTTTAATTTTTAAAAAACCTTCGAGCACGATTTGTCCAGCCAGTGTTCCCGTAATCGTCGCATTCTGACCGGACGCTAAAAGTGCCACGGCAAAAAGTGTTGCTGCAATTGTAGAATCTAATGCGCCGTTGAGTAATTGATGTGCTTGGCGAATATCCGTCACTACAGGTTGGCCAGGATGGTGAAACGCCGCTGCACTTAAAACTAACAATCCAGCATTTACGAAGAATGCAAAGATCAGCGCTAAGCTCGAGTCATAGGTCGCAAAACGAATCGCCTGTTTACGCTCTTCGACCGTTTTTCCTAAATCACGTGAACCGACTAAAGAGGAGTGTAGATAAAGATTATGTGGCATGACCGTCGCCCCTAAAATACCTAAGGCGATAAAGAGCATTCCTGAATTTTTGAAAACTTCTCCCGTGGGGATAAACCCTTGTAGAACCGAGTGAATAGCGGGCTTAGCAATCAGCAGTTGAGCCCCAATACATAAGGCAATAGTTAAGACCAAGACCGCCACAACCGATTCCAGCCAGCGGTAGCCCAGACGAGTCAAAGCCAACAGGACGAGCACATCTAAAGCAGTAATCAGTGAGCCAATAATCAGTGGAATCCCGAAGAGTAATTGTAACGCAATCGCAGAGCCTAGCAACTCAGCGAGATCCATTGCGATGATGGCAATTTGCGCCGAGATCCAAAGAAACTTTGAAACGAAGGGTGAATAGCGTGCGCGACAGGCCTGTGCGAGGTCTTGTCCGGTGGCGACCTGTAAGCGCACACAGAGATGCTGGAATAATATCGCCATCAAATTAGCTAACAGAATCACCCACAATAAGGCGTAACCAAATTCCGAACCACCCGCTAAGTCAGTCGCCCAATTACCAGGATCCATGTAACCCACCGCGACCAAAAATCCTGGGCCGACGAATCCAAAAAAACGACGCAGTGCAGCAATACGAGAAGCTGACTTATTTACTGGGTGGGACGTGCTGGACACGAATAAGAAATCTTTTATTCGCTAGCGAGTGTCAACCTAGCGCGTTTTTTAACGAGTAAATAGCCAAGCCAGACCAGATTAATGTGCGGACAATATGCGTGCGCGTTAGGTGATTAATAACCTCTAGATTATAGCCTTCTTGTTGTAATCGACGGTGCGCGGGAATGGACCAGATCGCCGTAAAAACCCAGGTCAGAACGACTAAAACAAAACCCGTCACCGAGGCGCCGTTTCGCCACGCAAGAAAATGTCCGACGATTTGTAAGAAAAGCAATGGACCGACCACCCAGCCGACGCGACTGGTGTAACTCTGGTGATGTTCGCGAAAGTTCTCACTGCGCCAGCGTGCGAAATCAGGATACGTACAAAAATAAATTAACCACGCCACCGCGGCCATCGCTAAATCTATCGAGGGAAGGAGTTTAAAGAGAAGGGAGATTTGCATCTGAATTAAAGTGTGGAAAGTAGTTGGCGAAGTTCGGCTTCGGGTTCCTCGTGGCCTTGAGCTACGGCAAGTTTAAGTGCCTCGTGAAAGGCAACTTGGGCTAAATTCTTTTGTCCTAAATGCAAATAAGTTTTTCCGATAAGAATACGGGGCATCATCCAATCGGCCTTACTTTCAGCAGCTTTCTGCAAATGTTCTACCGCCGCTGGAAAATTATTTTCCTGAATAAGAGCTTGGCCCAACGAAAAACGGAAGAGTGGATTGCTGGGGTCGGACTCGACCAGTTTACGAAATGTTTCGGAGCGCGGTATCATGTTTAACCCTTTGTTTGCTGTCTAAAAATGACGACGGAAAGTCCGGGTAGGCAAACTTCAATGGACTGTGAGCGGCCATGAGCAGGGATTTTTTCTGCACTGACGCCACCCAGATTGCCATTACCTCGACCGGCGTAATAACTGGAGTCGGTATTAATCGCTTCTTCCCACTTACCCGGACACGGCACGCCAAATCGGTAAGTGCGTTCAACGGGCGTGAAATTACCCACGACAACCCAGGAGCAATCATAACCATGTCGTTCAAAAATAAGGACGCTCTGATCACCGTCATCGGCATGCACCCAGTTAAAACCTTGAGCGTCAAAATCTCTTTCCGCGATGGTCTTATCTTTTTTATAAAGAGTATTCAAGTCGGCGACTAATTTTTGAATGCCTTCGTGAAGGGGGTATTGTAAAAGATGCCAATCAAGTGAGCGCGAGTGACTCCACTCGGCGATTTGTCCGAACTCACATCCCATGAACAAAGTTTTTTTACCAGGCCAGGCCCACTGTAAGGCCAATAAACTTCTGAGATTAGCGGCCTTATTATGGAAATCGCCTCCGCCCATTTTGCCCATGAGTGAGCCTTTTCCGTGGACCACTTCATCGTGTGAAAAGGATTGAATAAAGGCTTCCGACCAATGGTAGAGCATGCCAAACGTGAGTTTGTTATGATGATATTTTCGGTAAAGCGGATCTTCTTTAAAGTAATTCAGACTATCATGCATCCAGCCCATATTCCATTTGTAGTCGAAGTTTAAACCACCCTCCGCAATCGGTTTGGTCACACCTGGATACGAGGTAGATTCTTCGGCGATGGTGATAGCGCCGGGATGATAAAGATGCACCAGGGCATTCGTTTGTTTTAGAAACTCGATAGCGGCTAAATTTTCCCGACCACCGTGTTCATTCGGAAGCCACTCACCATTTTTTCGTGAGTAGTCTAGGTACAACATCGAGGCGACTGCATCAACGCGCAGGCCATCGATGTGAAATAGGTCTAACCACGAAAGTGCCGATCCAACAAGGAATCCACGAACTTCGTGGCGGGCATAATTAAAAATAAGTGTACCCCAGTCTTGATGTTCACCCAGACGCGGATCGGCGTGTTCGTACAAGTGAGTACCATCAAATTGGGCGAGAGCGAAACCATCCTTAGGGAAGTGAGCTGGCACCCAATCCATAATCACCCCGATGTTAGCTCGGTGCAAAGTATCGACCAAAGTCATGAAATCTAACGGTGAACCAAAACGATGGGTGGGTGAGTAAAATCCAGTTACTTGATAGCCCCACGAGCCGTCAAAGGGATGCTCGGTGGGCGGCATTAATTCGACATGCGTAAAACCTAGGCGATTGCAGTATTCGGCCAGTTGTTGACCCAATTCTCGATAATTTAATGGGCGATTATCATCTTCGGGCACGCGGCGCCATGAACCCAAATGAACCTCGTAAATAGATACAGGCTTTTGTCGTGAATCAACTTGGGATCTTTTTTCCATCCACTCGGAGTCATGCCAAATAAATCCTGTCAAATCACTGACTACGGCGGCGTGATGAGGGGGCGGCTCGAAACTTAAAGCACAGGGATCCGTTTTTAAGAAAGGTGTTTCGTCATGGGGGCCGAGAATTTCATATTTATAGCAAGCACCTGCGGTGAGACCTGGGACGAAAATTTCCCAAATCCCTGAAGCGCCCAAAAGTCGCATAGGATGGGTACGGCCATTCCAGAAATTATGATTACCGACTAGGGAAACGCGGCGAGCGGAGGGAGCCCAGACAGCGAAGCGAACGCCTTTAACTCCATCAATCGTCGCCAGGTGTGAACCTAGTTTGTGATAAACTTTATGGTCATCGCCTTTACCGATTAAAAATAAATCTGACTCGGACAGGGTCGGCAGAAAACGGTACGGATCGTCGATGAGGTGAGTAATTTTTTCCGGATAAGTAACTTTGAATTGATACCGAAAAGAGGCTTTCGATTTAATTTCTTCCTCAAAAATACCTAGCGAATGAATTTTCTTCATGGGGATACTCTTAGTTTCCCCCTCCTTAATCAATTCACAGGTGTTGGCTCCCGGTAATAATGCCCTGACCACATACCCCCCCTGTGATAATAAATGTAGCCCTAAAAAGCTATGAGGGGAGCTTTCCTTGCCCTCAACGAGGCGAGTTAGCTCAACTTGGCTTAGGTGCATAGGGCGATAATCCACGACAATCGTGTGCCCGCAAGCGCTCATTGCCCGAAAATACTTGAGAGAATGCCCTAATCGCCAAGTCTGGAGCAAATGCCTGGTCGAACCCTCAGCCCACTCCTTGCCTTCCTTTTCTGCAGCATCGCAGTCATGGCGGCGGACTCGACAACAAAAGTCGCACCCGAGATTGCTAAGAACTCCAACGTCCAAGGGGAAAGTTTTACTTACGAAGAGAATGGAAAAGTTCTCGTCGCCGTAGATGCCAGCGTGGAAGCGAATGGTGCTCACCTTGCTGCCAAAAAAATCTCTTTCAATTCCGAGACAGGAATTATCGATGCGGAAGGCGATGTAGTTTATACCACAAAAAATTTACGCATCATGGGCGAACGCGTGACCATGAATCCTAAAATTGATTTAGTCGTCGCGTATAATGTTAAACTCGGACGCAACCCAACTTATTTCACGGCTGAAGAAATTCGCATTCAAGACGGCGAACGCACCATGAAAGGTGTGCGCATGTGGAATAATGAACCGCACGCTTATGGGATGAATTTAAAAATCCGTGAAGCTCACTACACTGACAAGGAAGATTGGTTAACCTTTAAAGGAGTCGTGCCCCATCTCGCCGGCATTCCGTTCTTCTATTTACCCTATTACGGACAAGAAGGTTATCGCGATATTCCTTACGATGTTGAACTCAGTACGGGCTCACAAGAAGCCCAAGGTCGCTACCTCCGCACCACTACCTTAGTCCGACAAAGCAAGTCCCTCTGGGTCGGTGCATTGCTCGATTATTACAGCAAATCGGGCTTTCTGATTGGTCCAGCCCTTCGTTTCGATAGCAGCAAAACGACCAAGGACGGAGCCGTTTGGCGGGGAGATTTAAAATCGGGATACATCCATGATAGTAATGCCTTAGAGAACGATATTTATGGCCGCACGCCTGATGCGAATCGGGGTTTTCTTATCGCAAATATTAACGGTCACACCACCAATAATTTTGATTTCGCAGGTCAATTTTATCTCACCTCGGATC
>CAIOLH010000040.1 GCA_903859115.1 uncultured Opitutia bacterium
TAATCGTCTCAGTTGTCAGTTGTATCAACGTAGTGCCGATTTATTTTTAGGCGTACCTTTCAACATCGCTAGCTACTCGCTACTCACGCACATGATTGCGCAAGTGACCGGCTTAAAACCCGGACATTTTGTGCACACTTTCGGCGATGCTCACATTTACTCCAACCACCTCGAACAGGTTGATTTACAATGCTCCCGTGAGCCTCGACCCCTTCCTCGTTTAATTTTAAATCCTGAAATTAAAGACTTATTCGATTTTAAATATGAGGATATAACCATCGAAGGTTACGATCCACATCCAGGCATTAAAGCCCCTGTAGCTATTTAATTTTGTGAATTTTTTTGGCCGTCCACTCATTGCAATCGCTGCGGTTGGAAAAAACCGTGGCATCGGTTTAAACAATCAACTTCCGTGGCGAATTCCTGAAGACTTCGCGTTCTTCAAAAAAACTACCATGGGCCAAGCAATGCTCATGGGTCGTAAAACTTACGAGTCCATCGGCCGTCCTCTTCCCGGTCGCACCACGATTGTTCTCAGTCGCCAAGGTTTCACTGCTCCAGGCGTGCTCAGCGCAAAATCTTGGGCAGAAGCGGCTCAGTTAGCTTCCGATAAAACACTTTTCTTAGCTGGAGGAGGTGCACTTTACGCGGAAGCCCTTCCATGGTGCAGTGAACTCATCATCACGCATGTAGACTTAGAACCAGAAGCTGATGCCTATTTCCCTGATTGGACAAAACTTTTTGATGAAGGTGAAGTGATCGAATCCCACGCCCAATGCGTGATGCGGAAACACCTTCCTCTTAAAAATCGCTAGGTTTTAAGCACCCATCGCCTTGGGGTTAAAAATCAACACCCCGACAACCCTAAAATCTTTGAAAATTTAGGGTTAAATTGCGTTTTTCTCCTTTCCAATATGCCCCCCTCTCCTAGGTTCGGATTATGCCTGATGGCCTCTTTATATTTTTTGCCGCGCTGACAATCGGCGCAGCAGCTCTTCTGGTTCTTAGCCGTAATGCAGTGACCTCCGCCATGGGCATGATTTTAGCCCTCGTCGGTGTCGCCGCTGACTTCTTCCTGCTCGACGCTTACTTCCTCGGCGTACTTCAAGTGCTCGTCTACGCCGGTGCCGTCATGGTGCTCTTCCTTTTCATCATCATGTTACTTTCAGACACCGAAGAAAATCCTACCACCTACCCATGGCGTGATGCATTAGCGGGTTTGGCAGTTTTCTTCTTCTTAGCCGCAGGCGTCATCTGGCTCTTCGTTTGGTCAGGCGCTGTTCCCTCAAACCAAGTGCAGTTTGCTCCACCAGAAATTTCTAGCGATCCTCTCGTCTTCACCACCGCAGCCAAATCTTTTGGCCGATTGCTTTACACTAAATACTTACTCCCTCTGGAAATTTCTGGATTTCTCTTACTCGTCGCACTCGTCGGCGTGGTATCAATCAGCAAAGATTCCAAAATCCAAAGTTAATCAATGCCATGGAACACACCACACTTTCACACCATCTATTGCTGGCCGGAATGCTCTTTGTGATTGGACTCTCTGGCGTCTTAATCCGTCGCAATCTACTCGTCGTTTACATGTGTCTCGAGTTAATGCTCACGGCATCAACCTTAGCCCTCGTCGCCTTCTCACGCTTCAATAATACGATGGATGGAGCGATTTTCGTTTTCTTTATCATCACCGTCGCCGCCGCTGAAGTGGCTGTAGGTCTCGCGCTCATCGTGGCTCTCTTCCGCCAACGCCAAACGGTTAGCTCGGATAAACTCACCACTCTCTGCGACTAATTTGCAATGAACACTGTTTCTCTTTTACACTGGATTTTATTTCTCCCTCTGGGCGCGGCCGCTTTCTCGGCCTTCTTCCTTCGCCGTCAAGGTGCATTCGCCGCTTGGTTCTCAACCGTAACAGCCTTTGTCATCGCAGGTCTCGCTCTCACCATCTTAACCCAGACTTCCGAAGATATTAAATGGCATTACGAGCTCGGTAAAATCGGTGAAATCTCCTTAGGCTTTGGTTACTTAATCGATGCGCATGCGCGCTTAATGTTATTCGTCGTTTCCTTCGTCGCCGCTTGGATTCATTTATTTTCTGTCGGCTACATGAAGGAAGATGATTCACGCGGACGATTCTTCGCCGGACTTTCCATCTTCATGTTTTCGATTCTCGGTATCGTCATCGCCGATAATTTATTAATGACTTTCATTTTCTGGGAACTGGTTGGTTTTAGTTCCTACATGCTCATCGCTCATTATTTTGATACCGACTTCGCAGCCGAAGCTTCCAAAAAAGCCTTTATCACCAATCGCGTAGGCGATCTGGGATTCATCTTGGGTATCGCGCTTTGCTTAAAACTTTACGGCACACTGGACTTTGCTGAATTAAAATTACAGGCGGGTGCGGCTGTTCCGATTGCGCTCGGACTTTTACTGATGTGCGGCTTCCTCGGAAAATCTGCCCAATTTCCATTACACGTTTGGTTGACCGATGCGATGGCGGGTCCCACTCCAGTGTCCGCACTCATTCACGCTGCAACGATGGTCGCCGCGGGTGTTTATTTCATGGCGCGAATCAGTTTCCTGCTCGCCCCCGAAGTGCTTCATTGGATGGCCATCTCCGGCGCAGGTATGGCCGCACTCGCCGGTCTGTGTGCACTCGCCCAAACGGATATCAAAAAATCTTTAGCCTACTCCACCCTCGCCCACCTTGGCATTATGGGTTGTGCGATTGGACTCGGACATCCTGAACTCGCCGTCTTGCACATGGCGATGCACGCCTTCTTCAAAGCGACCTTATTCTTGGGCGCTGGCTCAGTGATTCACGGATGTCACCACGAACAAGACATGTTAAAGATGGGCGGCTTACTCAAAAAGATGCCGATCACTGCAACTACTTTCATTGCAGCTACGCTTTCTAATTGTGCGGTTCCCTTCTTCGCTGGTTGGTATTCAAAAGACGCCATCATTGAAGCAGCTTGGCACGGCGAACACTTTATTGTTTTCAGTTTCCTCGCCCTCGCCGCCGTTGCGACGTGCTTATACAGCGGCCGCATGATTCGTCTCGTATTCATGGGTGCACCTAATTCCAAGGCTGCAACCCATGCTCATGAATCACCTTGGACCATGACGCTGCCGATTAGCGTACTCGGAATTGTTTACGCGATTGGTGCCGGTTTTGCTGCCAATCTTTTGATCCCACATTCCTCACTACAAGTCGTTGAAAAGTCGCTCAACGAAATGGCATTCCATCTAACAGCCCCTGCAACTATCGTGGGAGCAGTAGCCCTGATCCTTGGATACTTAAGTTTCAAATTCTACGGATGGTTTGCTGGACAGGACACCTTACAGAAAATTTCCCCGCGCACCTATCAGATTTTAGAATACCGCTGGATGGACACACTTTATAATTGGTACATTGATAAAGTTCAACGTCGCTTTGCCGAATTCATCGTCTTCCTCGATTTACTCGTCA
>CAIOLH010000041.1 GCA_903859115.1 uncultured Opitutia bacterium
AATAGCACCAGCGGTGGTAATTGATTCGGAGAGTTTATTAATTTTTCCGGCAGCGACCATGAGTTCAAGGTGTTCAGGGGCGACGAGATTGGCGACGCGAGCTGATTCCTCAATTTTTGATACCAAGATAACGCAGGTCATTAGATCGAGTGCCTTACGTATTTTTTCACCGTGCTGAAGAGTGCTGGATTGGGTGCGTGCTTCGGATAGGCAACGTTGAGCGAGTTCTTCATTATCGCAGACCAAATAAAGTTTTTCTTTTCCGCTACCGTGTTCGGCTTGAGCGCATAAATCAGCCCCAACCCATGCAGGTTTAGCAGTGCGATCTGCAATGATCATCACTTCGCTTGGGCCTGGTAAAAGATCAATTCCAACGCGTCCGAAAAGTTGGCGTTTGGCTTCAGTTACGTAGGCATTTCCTGGTCCGAAGATTTTATCTACCGGTTTAACTGCGTCGGTACCCAAAGCCATGGCGGCGATGGCTTGAGCTCCGCCGATCGCGAAAACTTCTTTTACACCGCAAAGATAAAGCGCAGCGAGGATGTCCGAATTAATTTTACCGTCAGCGCTAGGCGGAGTGCAGGCACAGATTTCAGGTACGCCCGCTACTTTGGCTGGGATAGCTGTCATTAGTACGGTTGAAACCAGAGGCACTTGACCACCTGGAATATAAAGACCACAGCGATGAATCGCGTGATATCTTTCACCGACCATTGCGCCGTGAGGATTTTTCGCCTTCCAATTTTTGGGAAGGGTTCGCTTGTGAAACTCTTCGATGCACTTCGCGGCTTCGGTAAAACTTTTCTTTTTCTCAGGGCTCAGTGAGCTGACCGCTTTTTTTAAATGTTCTTCTGGAATGCGGATTTGACGGATGTTTAATTTAGCGTGATCGAGTCTCGCCGTGTGATGGAGTACGGCGATATCACCCCGCGCTTTTACATCGTCAATAATCGCCGTAACAGTTTGGGAAACTTCGGAAGAAGCTTCGCCGTTGCCGACAAAAGCACGTAGCTTCTTTTCAAAGTCTTTTTCGTTGGCCCGTAGAAATCCCATTATTTATTTGATGGGGAAGGCGAAGGAACTCTCAGCAACCTCTGGGTTTATTGAAGTTTTTTCGTAAATCGCTTCGGCTACTTTTTTGCCATTCACTAAAACAGTTTCACGTTTTACGAAGCAAACACCTTCAACCCACTCGGTTTCTTCAACTTGTTGGCGGTGGATTTCTCCTTTGGCGCTTTTTTGATCGTAGGCTACTAGCTCGAAATTGTTTACGCCGAAGTGACGAGTAATTTTAAAACCCGAATTAAATTTATACTCTACGGAGTAAACTTTTTTACCATTGATTTCATCTTTACCCAGGTAACTGACCGAGCCGGTACCTTCGGCAGGTGCACTGTAAAAAGCTAAATCATTAATCGTCATGTCGCGTAAGATGGCAACCTGATCGTAAGGAATGATCAGGTTTTGAGCTCTCTTCTGGCCATTGATTTCACGGGTAGATTTCCATCCTTCGAGGCCATTGCAGGCGGTCACTACTTCTACACTGTAGTTTTCGTTGTAGGAAAGCTCGCGACGAGATTTAGGCCCAATCAGTTGAATGATGGTGAAGCTTAGTGGCTTATTTTCGGCATCAACGAACTTGATTTCAAAATGTAGACCTTGAATGCGCTCCAAAAACTTGGGCTCTTTGGCCACGGCGGCGCGTGCTTTTTCGATGATTTGCGCAGTACTTAAATCAGCAGCACGAGCATTGAAAATCGAAGCTGCAAAAAACAGAAATGCAAAAAGGTGACGTGCGATAGTCATAGGCCATTAATCTGTTAAATGGACACAGAATTGGCAAGCCAAGGAATGTGAAAACTCTGCTCCGGTCTTCTGTTTACGACTTATTTATATAGGTTTTTAAGCGCGACAGGCTGCTAGCAACTCGGCCACATTCGTCCGCCCCTCATAAAGTGCCTTGCCCACAATGACTCCAACTAAATGGGGATATACTTTAGAAAGTTGTGCGAGTTTAGCCACGTCCGCAGCACTCGCTACTCCACCCGATGCAATCACACCACAGGAACAGCGTTTGAGTAGGGCTTCGAGTGATTTCCAATTGGGACCTGTGAGCATTCCGTCCGTTGCGATATCGGTATAGATCACGGTTGAAATTCCTAACTGACTTACGGTGACCGCAAAATCGGTTGCGTCTAATTGCGTAACATCCGTCCAACCTTTGACCGCCACGAGTCCATCTTTAGCATCAATTCCAATTGCTAATTTTTTCCCATGTGATTTGGCAATCTCTTGGAGAAATTGTGAATCAGTCGCTGCACGTGTTCCAATGACAACCCGAGACGCTCCCGCCGCGAGTGCCGCATCCACTAACTTGGCATCGCGCATGCCTCCGCCAAATTGAACTTTGGGACCGAGTGAGGAAATTTTTTGTAGGATATTTAAATTACGGGGAGCTCCGCCAAAGGCACCATCTAAGTCCACCACGTGAATCCACTCGGCGCCTGCTTGAGTGAATTGTTCTGCCGGTTCAACGGGATTTTCGTAGTAAGAAGTTTGGGCATCATCGCGACCTTGGTTGAGTCGAACGCATCGGCCGTTACGAATATCAATAGCAGGATAAAGAATCATTTAAGCGCTCTTTTTATTGGCTTTAGTGGGTGGAGTGACCGCAATGGGTTTTGTACCACGCACCGCTTCGGGTGTTACAATAAATTTTGATCCCGCAACGGCTTCAGGTAAATGATACATCGTTTCGAGGAGAATACCTTCTAGCACAGAGCGTAATCCACGTGCTCCGGTTCCAAGTTCTAAGGCTCGATCCGCTAAAGCTTCTAGTGCGGCGGGTGTGAACTCGAGATGAACGCCCGACATGGAAAATAATTTTTGATACTGCTTAGTGGCAGCATTTTTGGGTTCCGTTAAAATTCTTACTAAGGCGTCTCGGCTCAATGGCTCTAAAACTGAAATCACTGGGAGACGGCCAACGAATTCAGGAATCATACCGAAGGAGAAAAGGTCTTCGGGTTGTAAACCTGCGAGAACTTCTTCGGCAGAAAGTTTGGGAGGAATATTTCCACCATGAATAAATCCGAGTGATTTAGTTCCGGCTCGTTTGGCAATTAAGCGATCGAGACCCACAAACGCACCACCTGCGATAAATAAAATATCACTGGTATCGACGCGGATGCATTGCTGTTCGGGATGTTTTCTTCCACCTGCAGGTGGAACGTTGCAAATAGTACCCTCTAACAATTTTAAAAGAGCTTGTTGGACGCCTTCGCCCGAGACATCGCGAGTGATGGATGCGGAATCGGATTTGCGTCCGATTTTATCGATTTCATCAATGAAAACGATACCACGCTGAGCTTTCTCAACATCCATATCGGCTGCTTGTAGAAGGCGTAAGATGACCGTTTCAACATCGTCACCCACGTAGCCTGCTTCGGTGAGCGTGGTTGCATCAGCAATCGCAAAGGGAACATCGAGCATCTTAGCCAAAGTTTTGGCCAATAAAGTTTTTCCTGTACCGGTCGGACCAATTAAAAGGATGTTACTCTTATCTAATTCAACTTCACTAAGTTCACCTTTTTTATCTCCACGAGCTTGAGCGAGGCGATCATTGAGTCGCTTGTAGTGATTGTTAACGGCAACCGATAAAACCTTTTTGGCGTGGTCTTGGCCGATGACGTGTGCGTCCAGCTCGGCTCTTAACTCTGAAGGAGTAATTAACTTTACTGGAGCCAACGGTGCTTTGGGCGCAGTACCCTGAAGGGCTGGTCCAGTGCCTGAACTTTTTCCGTCACGTGTTTTTTCGCGCTCAATTAAATGACCGCAGGTGGTGACGCACTTATCGCAAATGCCTACGCCGTGAGGTCCAGCAATCAGTTTGCCGACTTGGCTAGCTGGTTTGCCACAGAATGAACAGGTGTCTGCTTGAGAACCTGACATCGTGATTAGGCCTTATTTTGCTTTGGTAAAACGACGTGATCGACCAATCCGTAGGCCTTCGCTTGTTCGGCGGTCATGTAGTAATCTCGGTCGGAGTCGCGTTGTAATTCTTCGGCAGTTTTTCCGCTGTGCTTAGCGAGCACATGATTTAAGGTGTCGCGCCAACGAAGGATTTCTTTCGCCGCAATCGAGATATCAGAAGTCTGACCCGTCGCACCACCGCTGGGTTGGTGAATCATGACGCGGCAGTTGGGCAGAGCATGACGTTTGCCTTTAGTGCCAGCTGCGAGTAGAACCGTAGCCATGCTGGCGGAAAGTCCGATGCAATAGGTATTAATTTCGCAGCTCAAGAAATTCATGGTATCGTAGATTGCCATGCCCGCGGTGATGGATCCACCGGGAGAATTAATATAAATGGAAATATCTTTTTTAGGATCTTCCATTTGTAAGAATAATAATTGAGCGATGACAGCGTTAGCGACGTCATCATAAATAGGTGCCCCGAGGAAAATGATGCGGTCCTTGAGGAGGCGGCTGTAAATATCCCACGCTCTTTCACCGCGTGCATCTCGTTCAACAACGTTTGGAATAATGTAGGACATAGGAGTAAGTTAAATATTAACCCTGATCTTAGGATTTCTCAACCAATTCAGGCTTTTCTTCGCCTAAAATGAGATCCAAGGCCTTATTGAGCATAGCATCGCGACGGATAATCGCGAGGCGTTTGCGGTCTTTAACGAGTTTTTCAGGAGGGGTCTTCTCCGAGTAAGCGATGTTGATGATCGCTTGGCTGAATTCCTCTTGGGTGAGGTCAATTTTTTCTTCTTCAGCAATGCGAGAGAGGACGACTTGAGCGCGGACGCGGACTTCCGCAGCCTTGCGTGCTTCTTCAATGATTTCATCACGCTTGGTTTCGAGTTCGCCAGGTTGCATGCCCGAACGCATTCTCATTTGGGCGTACTGGATAAATAAATCTCTAGCCACGGAATCGACTGCGGACTGTGGTAAAGGAAGTTCTAAGCCGGCGACTAAAGTTTCTACGGCTTTTTCACGGCGAGCGGTTTCGGCCTGTTGTTCTTTTGTTCCTTCGATACCTTTTCTTAATTCACCACGAAGTTCGGCTTCGTCTTTAACTCCGATGGATTTGAAAAATTCTTCATTTAATGATGGGAGTTGCTTGGTGCGAATTTCAGAAATGGTGATGCTGTAATTAATTTTTTTACCACGGAGAGATTCACGAGCGTGATCGGCTGGAACAGTCCATTCGGCCTTCGCAGTGTCATTGGCTTTGAGGCCAACAATCGCCTTTGAAATCGCAGGAATAGAGACGATTTCGTTGTCGGCTCCGGCTTCTTCCCAAGTGGATTCAGCACCAGCGAATGGACCCGCTTCGGCGTCTAATTCTTTAACATCTTTACCGTCGATGGTGCCCGTGTAACTTAAGCGAACGTAATCGCCTTTGGTGGCAGCAGCTTCAGTTTTTTCGAAACGAGCGCGCTGTTGTAAGATTTTTTGGATACCCTCATCGATGTCTGCATCGGTGACTTTGACTTCTTCTTTGGCGACCTTGATTTTTTTCCAATCAGGCGTTTTGAATTCAGGAAGTACGTCGACTTCGTATTCGATGATGAAATCTTTGCCTTTAACGATTTCACCTTTTTTGACGTCGGCCAAAGTGTAGACAGTGAAAGATTTTTCTTCACGGATGCGTTCGTAGCCCTTGGAGACCAATTGTTGGTTTACTTCTTCGTCGATATTTTTGCCGTATTTTTGACGGACGACGGCTTCGGGTGCTTTGCCTGGGCGGAAGCCAGGAAGGGCGGCCTCGCGGACGAATCCTTTGATCACTTCTTTTTCGGCAGAGGCGACATCGGCGGCAGGGATAGTCACGGTGACATTGCGGCGCGTTGGGTTAGTAGTTTGGATTTTAATGTCCATAGATAGATGATGTGTAGAGGGATAGAATGTCCGCGGGCCGGTGTTAGACCGAAGGAAGGGTAGAGCAAACGAAACAATTCCCCACGGTCAACAGCGTAGGAAGGCTCTTTTGGGCTTATTTTATGCGTTTTTTGAGTCTAGGGAGCACGCACGGAGGGACAAAGGCGGCGGCTTGGGACAGTTTATGCCGTGCGATGTCTTTAACGAAGGACGAAGACGTGATGAATTGGTCCTGGCTAGGCATTAGAATAACCGTCTCGATTTTGGGTGCCATGAGTCGGTTGGCGTGGGCTAGGTCGAACTCGAATTCAAAATCGCTGAATTTACGGAGTCCGCGAATAATCGCAATAGCCCCGTGTTTTTGGGCGAATTCGACTGTAAGGCCATCCAGCACGGCCACCTTAATTTTACTCATCGATTTCGTTGCTTCGCGTGCCATTTCCAGTCGTTCTTCTAAGGAAAACCAAGGGTTTTTGGAGTCGCTCGGGGCAACGGCTAAAATGACGCGATCGAACAGTCTGGACCCACGTTTTAGAACATCGAGGTGTCCAAGCGTGATGGGGTCAAAGGTGCCGGGGTATACGGCGATTCGAAGTTTGCTGGCCATTGTTTTCCTGTTGCGGGTTAGTTTCATCTGAGAACATTATCACCGCAAGCCTGCATGCAGTTTCTTCGCCAAATCCCCAATATTTTGACCG
>CAIOLH010000042.1 GCA_903859115.1 uncultured Opitutia bacterium
GGTGATTCACGTAGGTCATCGATGTTGGCTTTAAAGGCGAGACCAAGACAGGCGACGACTGGCTGCGCAATACCTTGGGTGGCTTGTATAACTTGGGCCACCACGTGATGTGGCTTAGAATCGTTTACTTCTCGAGCCGTACGTAACAGACGAGCTTCTTTTGGTGCGGCATGAACAATAAACCATGGGTCAACGGCAATACAGTGTCCACCTACGCCTGGACCGGGTTGTAATATTTTCACTCGCGGGTGACGATTGGCTAAACGAATTAATTCCCAGACATTAATTTTTAGTCGATCGCAAATTAAAGAAAGCTCATTGGCGAAGGCGATATTCACATCACGAAATGCGTTTTCGGTGAGCTTGGCCATTTCAGCAGTACGTGCATCGGTTATAAATATCTGTGCCGAACAGAAACTTTCATAAAGTTTTTTGGAAATTTCGGAGGCTTCAGGTGTTAAGCCACCCGCAATGCGATCATTAGAAACTAATTCTTTGAGCATTTGACCGGGGAGAATGCGCTCTGGGCAATGAGCGTAGAGAACACCGTCAATTTGTCCGCGCTTTAGTTTCTTACTTTCATCTTCAATCCACTCCTTAACTTTTTCGGTCGTACCGACAGGTGAAGTGGATTCTAAAATTACCAGATTTCCTGCGGTGACGACGGGAGCAATGGATCGAGCAGCGGATTCAACATATTTTAAATCAGGCGTGCGCGAGCCATCAGCTTGAACGTCAAACGGTGTAGGCACCGCGATGATAAAGACATCGGCGGGTGCGGGCTTGAGCGTAGCTTTTAAATTGCCCGATTGTACGGCCGCGCGGACTAAAATATCGAGGTCAGGCTCTTGAATATGTATTTTGCCTGAGTTGATAGTGTCCACCACTCGAGGAGAAACATCCACGCCATTAACGTGGTGGCCCTTGGTAGCAAAAATAGAGGCTGTAGGTAAGCCGATATAGCCTAAGCCTAAAACACAGATAGATTTCATGATATTATTAAAAAAATTATGACTGAGTCATTGCCTGCATGCGTACTGCCCAGCGTGAAACTTCGATGATTTCGTTGAGCGGGATGGGCGAAGGCTGATGTGATTCAACCGCATGAATAAACGAAGCGAGGGCGTTGGAATGTCCTTTATCCATTTTCTGGAATAAGCCCCAACCTTTATTAACACCCCACACACCTTGGCCTCGGCATTGCTGCCAATTATTGATTTCCAAGTTCCATCCCGTACCTGAAACTTGAATCACCTCTTTAGGTACAGTCTTCGGAAGATTCGTTAGATAATTAATATATCCAGTAGAACCATCCGTGAATTCGAGTTTATATTTACCACCGTCTTGGCCATCGGTAAACCGCTCAATTAAATGAACTTGGCTGATGGGAGCAGAAATTAAAAACCTGAGCAAATCGATGAAGTGACAAGCCTCTCCAACAATTCTTCCACCGCCCTCGGCGAGGTTCAATGTCCAATGATCCGGCGGAAGACTGCCTGCATTAATATTAATCGTGATAATCTTTGGGCCTACCTGAGAAGCGATAATTTTTCGGGCGTGTAATGCTAACGGTGCAAATCGACGATTAAAACCGACCATCAAAATAGCAGAAGAATTTTTGGCCTCTTTTTCAATGAGATCAATTTCGGGCTCGGTTAATGCGAGCGGCTTTTCGACCCAAACCGACTGGCTGTTCGCTAAAGCTGTGATTGTTTGCGTGGCGTGTAAGTGATGTCGGGTAGAAATAAAAACCGCTTTTATATTTTTATTGTTAAAAACAGCTTCAGGGTCAGTAGCCACACTCGCCGCATTAAATTTTTTAGCAGAAAACAGAGTGGAGGCACCTTGAGCAGAAACGAGTACTTCCAAACGAGGCGGCTGTTCTAATGCCATGAGTTCAGGTAAAAGCGTTCGCTGGGTAAAATTTCCAGTGCCTAAAATGCCTACTTTTAATCCTACGTCGTTCGCAGTTGGTTTAAGTTGAATTTGGCGAATTAGATTTTCTGGACGCGGACGATAAATAAGCGAGATTCCAAAAATTTGGGGATCAGTTAAGTGGCTATAAACTTCAGGCGCATCCTCGATGGATTTCTGGATAGAAATTAAATCATGTACGGCCAACTTGCCTTGAGACATTAATTCAAGAACACGCTTAAAGTTTTCTTGAGCGGAGAAGGGGTGATTTGCTTGGCGCAGTCCGTAGGAATTGGAAACTTGGAAGCTGACCTCATTACGATAAAAATCAGCACGTTTTAAGTTGAGTCCGATTACCCCAATTAAAACTACTTTTCCGTGATGGCGACAGGACTGTGCGGCGTGACTTATAATATTATGGGAAGGCGACGAGGCGGTAATTAAAACTCCGTCGGCACCTTGCCCGCCCGTCCATGAGAGTATTGTTGAAACCGGGTTAGAATCTTTTTCAGCCTTAAAGCAACGAGCGCCGTATTTTTCAGCCAGGGCACACTTTTCTGGATTTAAATCGATACCAAAAACCTCTGCCCCGTGGGCTTTTAAAATGCGGACGGCTAATTGTCCGATTAAACCTAATCCACTCACCACAATGCGGCTCCCTGGCTTTACATCGAGCATTCGAATACCATTAAGGGCAATGGCGGCTAAGGGTGTGAATGTGGCATCAGCCGATAAAACATTGTCAGGAATTTTCGCACAGAGGTAGGATTTGACGCTCACAACCTCGGCATGCGAACCATTGGAGATGACGCGATCACCTGCAGTGAATTGCGTGTCGCCGCCTTGGTCGATGACCTGCCCTACTTGGCAATAACCCAGAGGGATAGGCTGACTCAGTTTACCACGAATCGCCTTAATGGTGGGGATTAATCCGTCGGTAGAAATTTTTACTAAAACATCTTTAACCCGCTCGGGCTGTTGTCTGATTTTCTGTATCCAGCCCGCTTTACCAAATTCGACCAACATTTTTTCGGTTCCTAGTGAAACCAAAGAATGTGAAGCTTGAATTAATAAAGATCCCGCGGTTGGTCCAGGAGCTGGCACCTCAGTCAACTCGGTGTGTCCGGTATCTAAATGTTGAAGAATCTGTAGCACCTAAATTAAGAGTTTTCTTCCAGGTTGGAATTAGAATTCAACGTGCAAAGCGTCATTGCTGCGGTGAAGGCTAGGATGAAAAGAATCGGGGTAAACCAACACAACAAGTCGAGAAACATGTGTATTAAGAATAGTATACAGACACAAAATATCGGCATCACTTCAGGACGGCCACGGCGATAGACTCTTCGTGATTTTACAATAAACCATCCGACTGCGATGAAGAGAGGCAATGCGCCCACGACGCCCCACTCGGCAATAATTTGTAGCCAATCACAATGAGCGTAGATAGCCCTGCTGGATAATTTTTGGTTTTTATCCTGTAGCGCTGGTTGTTGGGCTTGAAAATACGGAGAGACCCAGCGGTAAGAGCCAGCACCCCAGCCGTACCAAACTTTACCTTCAAATCCACCGACGCTTATCATTTCTTCGGTGGCACTGCGCAGCGCTACTCTTTCATCCATGGTCGAGGACTTCGCAGTCAGTTTAAATTTTTGTTTAATCCGATACTCTAACTGTTCGTACTTATAGGTATAAGCCAAACCGCCTAACATAATCACAAAGATTATAATGTTAATAAAATTAACCCCTAGGCTCTTACCGCTTTTTAAAGGGAGTCCCAAAAAGTAAGCAATCGGAGTAACAAATAATAATAGAGCTATGCTGATTAAAATCCCCCCCACACTAAAAGTTAAGAAAACACCAA
>CAIOLH010000043.1 GCA_903859115.1 uncultured Opitutia bacterium
ACTTTCTTCCGGTTTTCGGTAGCGTAGCTCAGATGGTTAGAGCGCGGGACTCATAAGCCTGAGGTCGGCAGTTCAATTCTGCCCGCTACCACCACCGGAAATTTATTATTTAATAATCGGGCCAACAGGAATGTCTAAGCCATCGCGCCAGAGCGATTCCATGCTGTAACTCTCACGCACGTCTGGACGGAAGATATGCACAAGGACGTCAAATCCATCTACGACAGTCCAACCGCTTTCACGTTGCGACTCAGTTCCACGTGCTGGATAGCCGACTTCATCTAAAGCTTTTTCAACTTCAATGCGCAAGGCACGCAAATGCGGATCCGATGTTCCCGTCGCGATTACCATATAATCTGCAACCGACGAAAGTTGGCCTAACTCTAAGACGCGAATCGATTCAGCTTTTTTGTCATCAAGCGCTCTGATGACTGCAATCACATGCGCAGGCATCTTGGAGGCGACTTTTTGTGCCACAGGCTTTACCGACTCCGAGCGAGTCTTTGCCTTACTCGCCGCAGGCTTTTTAATAATTTTACGACGTAATGGTTTCGGCGCTGCTTTTGATTTTAAGGCAGGTTTAAATTTTTTCTTTTTAGGAGCGGGCATGTTAGGATTGATAAAGTGAATGCTCATCGATGTAGGCACGTACCGACTTGGGCAAGCCGTTTCCAAAAGGCTTTCGCTCCTTTAACGACAAACGCAACGCTGTGGACGAAACCTTCACGGGGGGCGCCTTTAAAATGGTAACTTTTACTTTTTTCGCAATCGACCGAGGTGGTTCCGTCGAAATGTCATCTCGACTCAAAACCGCAAATTCTACATAACGACCCAATTCCTCGACATCCTTCCATCGATCCAGACGAGCCAACTGATCAGCCCCAATAATCCAAACACGTCGAGCATTCGGAAACTCCTTGGCTAATTCACGTGCGGTATCGACCGACCAACATACGCCCTCGCGTCGAACTTCGCGGTCATCAATCACCGCCCATGGACAGGGCTCAAAAGCTAAACGAGACATCGCCAAGCGATCCGCCGCAGAAGCCAAGGGTAAAGCCGCGCGCAGTGGTGCCAAACCTGCAGGAATAATTCTTACCTCGTCTAGCGATAGCTGACGCCATGCCGCCGTCGCCGCCGCCACGTGGCCAGCATGCGGAGGGTCAAAAGTACCTCCTAAAATGCCAAATGAGGCTGACATGCGGTCATACTTGCAGACTTGAGCCCGCTGGCAATCCAAAGCAGGCTTGAGCCCGAGCAAATACCGAGAAACACTCCACCTATGGCCGTTGCCACAAAATTTCTCCCCGCCGGGTTCGACCTCAAAAAACCCATCGCGGTCATCGCCGGTCAAGGACGCTACCCCGCTCTTCTTATCGAATCCGCCCGTGCCCAAGGTGCCAACATCAAGCTTCTCTCGTTTGAACAAGAAACGGATCCTAAATTAATCGAAACATTTTCCGCCCAAGATCATCGCTCTATCACAGTTGGAAAATTAGGTCAGTTACTCGATGCCCTAAAAGAAGTCGGCGCAGAGGGCGCAGTAATGGCCGGACAAATCACACCGCGAAAACTTTTTTCGGGAATGATTCCTGATTTAAAACTGGTCGCCCTCTTTGCTAAGTTGAAAGAAAGAAACGCCGAAACTATTTTTGGTGCAATTAGTGAAGAGATTGAAAATCTTGGCATCAAGATGCTCGATGCGCGTGTTTTCCTGGATGAACACCTCGTCTCAGCGGGTTGCCTCACGGGCTGGTCCTGCGGTGTTTCCGATACAGAATTGGAATTCGGTACACGTATGGCGCGTGAAATGGCACGATTAGATATCGGCCAATCCGTTGTCACCGCTAAAGGTACCGTCATCGCCGTTGAAGCTTTTGAAGGCACCGACCAAATGCTTCAGCGTTGTGTACAGAC
>CAIOLH010000044.1 GCA_903859115.1 uncultured Opitutia bacterium
ATGGAAAGGCCTATTTTATTTCACAAGGCACTCCCGTAAAACTTTGGGAATTTGTGAATCGCCTCCTCGTTGGTGCAAACATCAAACCTGTTACCCAAAGAATATCGCTGCGCAAAGCCTACATTCTTGGTTCAATTTTTGAAACCATCTGGACGCTCTTTAAACTTAAAGGCGAGCCACCCATGACCCGATTTGTCGCGGCAGAATTAGCGAAGGATCACTGGTTCGACGTTTCTGCAGCGCAAAAAGACTTAGGCTTAAAACCCGCACATAATACTTGGACGGCGTTAGATGCCCTAGCCCTCACTTATCGTAAATCAAAATAAGTCTAAGGCTTGCCCTTCTAGATAAATCACTCACCTCTCTCTCATGACTTCGACCGGACTCCAAGCAGACAAATCTTATGTAGTCTCCATGAAGACCTGGTTCGATCAAACGGACGGTCTCGGCATTCTACACCACTCCCATTATGTTCTCATGATGGAGCGAGCTCAAAAAATGTTCTTTGTGAGTTTAATGGGCAAAGACACAATCGACCCGGCAGTGGCGCCCGATGTTTACGTAGTCGTCCGTGATTTACAGGTTCAATACCTGCAACCCATTAAGCCGGAATGCGAAGTAAAAATCATTCAACGAGTTAAGAAAGTTCGCGCCGCAGGACTGACGGTTGATTTCGAATTTCGCAGCGCCGACCATAGCGTTCTTTATGCTAAAGCTGCACGCACCGTTTGTCGGATGGATGCCCAAACGCATCAGCCATCCGAATGGAGTGAAGAGTTTAGAGCCAAACACGAAGCCCTGTTAGGTTAGTTTTTTCTGAGCTCCAAACAAATCGGACAAGTTTTACCATCGCAGCCGCGAGCGGTACAATACTCTCTGCCGTAAAAAATGATTCTTAAGTGTAGCTTATTCCAATCTTTTTCCGGAAAAACTTTTTTGAGGTCACGTTCAACCTGTTCGACTGATTTACCGACACTTAATTTCCATCTTTTCGCCAATCGGTGAATGTGCGTATCCACGGGAAAAGCTGGAACGCCAAAAGCTTGAGCCATCACGACGGAGGCCGTTTTGTGTCCAACCCCAGGCAATTCTTCCAATTGCTCAAAAGTCCGCGGCACCTGCCCCTGATGTTTCTCCATAATCATTTTGGCCAGACCCACCAGAGCCTTAGATTTCTGCGGGGCTAGGCCTAGCTGACGAATAACCTGGTAGACCTGCTCAACCTTAAGAAGAGCCATTTGTTGAGGTGTGGAAGCCAAACGAAAAAGACTAGGAGTGACTTCATTGACTTTTTTGTCGGTGCACTGAGCGGACAAGACCACCGCAATGAGCAAAGTGAAGGCATCGGTGTGATCTAACGGAATAGGCGTTTCCGGATAGAGTTTAGCCAAGTTTTTGGCCACGTAGTTGGCACGCTCTAAGCGGGTCATAAATAAGTCATAATTCAAAATCACCCAAAAGCAAACAATGGATTGAGAGTCCCCCAATGCTTATGACTACTACTGGCTTATCTTATAATAGAAAATAGTTTAACTGTATATTTGCAGAGCAGGCGGTTCGTTTACATTTTCAGTCATGGTTCAACTCCCGTTTAATCCAGAGAAAATAAACCGGGAACTTTCACGTCATTATATCCCAGCAAGCGAAACAGACATTCGCTCCATGTTTAATACGATTGGGCTAAAAGAATTCACCGATCTTTATACCCATATTCCAGATGCGGTAAAATTCAGCAAAGGTTTAGCGTTACCCGACGAATTAGGATACAATGAATTAGCAGAGAGCATGTCTGATCTCTCAAAAAAGAATCAGATTAAAAAAAGTTTTTTGGGCGACGGATTACAAGTTTATCAAACCCACGAAATCGTTCAACACGTTTGCTCAATCCGCAATCTCACCACCTCCTATACTCCGTATCAGCCCGAACGCTCACAAGGTACTCTCGTCACCCATTGGCTTTATCAATCCACCTTAGCGCAACTGACTGGATTTGAAGCAGTGAATTCTTCGCTCTACGATCGTGCGAGTGCCCTCTTCGAAGCGGCTGTCTGCGCCACTCGTCTTTCTGACGCTGAAGCCAACGTCATTCTTGTCGCCGACAATCTCCTTCCATCCGACATCGAAGTTTTAAAAACTCACTGCGCTGGCACTTCTGTACAATTAGATTTCGTATCCAGCGATGAGGATACGGGTTGTGTTAGTATGACACAGCTCAAAGCAAAAGTTTCGCAGCACCAAGGAAAGGTAGCAGCATTTATATTCCCACAAATTAATCATCTCGGACTCATTGAAGACGTCGACACGGTCACGGACCACTGTGCCGAACTTAAGGTTCGTTCTATTGCGGTTATTGATCCAATGCTTTTAGCGACGGGCGGATTGAAAGCGCCCAGTCAGTACGGAAAACAAGGCGCGGATATTATTATCGGCGAAGGCCAACATCTAGCCATCGGTGCTAATTTCGGCGGACCAGGCTTAGGGATATTCGCTGTTCGTCATAATGCTGAACACAAAAACGAAGTGCGTGAAACGCCCGGACGATTTGTTGGCAAAGCCAAAGACAATGCCGGACGCGACTGTATCGTGATGGTCATGGCGACCCGCGAACAACATATCCGCAAAGATAAAGCTACTTCAAATATCTGCTCCAACCAGGCCTTTATCGCAACCATCGCTGGGGCGGCTATTCTCGCACGAGGTGAAAATGGTATGGCCCAAAGTTGTGCTCAAGGATTCAAACTCGCTCACCGCGCCGCTAAAAAACTCGGTGGTATTACGGGACTAAAAATTTGCTACGCTAAACAAGCATTCTGGAATGAGTTCAGTTTAATGCTGCCCGAGCCGGCCAAGGATGTGATCCAAAAAGGCCGCCAAGTCGGATTGCACGTCGGTGTAGATATTACCGGACGAACCCCCTGTAATTGTTCACTACTGAAAATTTCTTTCAGCGATATTCAAACTGAAGCGGAAGCCGATGAGTTGGTAACCTTCTTTGAGAAACTCTATGGTCATTCAAAATCAGAGTCCATTTTGGCTGATGTACCTGCCCACTTACTTCGTCAACAAGCCGTCGGACTTCCCTCTTTCAGTTTATCAGAATTAAAGGACTACTACACACGACTCGGTGAGTTAAATGTTTCTCCTGACACTGGCTGCTTCCCTCTTGGATCGTGTACAATGAAGTACAATCCACATATCAATGACTGGGCAGCTAACTTACCTGGATTCACCCAACTCCATCCGCAAGCCCCTCACGAAGACAGCCAAGGTAGCCTCGAACTGTTATGGCAAATTCAAGAATGGTTTAAAGCTATCACGGGCTTACCTGGCATCACCACACAACCTGTCGCTGGAGCTCAAGGTGAACTCGTTGGAATTAAACTTTTTCAAGCTTACCACGAGAAGCGCGGCGAGAGTCATCGAGATATTTTGCTAATACCATCGAGTGCACACGGTACTAATTTCGCGACGGCAACCACAGCTGGATTTATAAACAAGAAACGTACAGACGGTGCTCCCTCAGGAATCGTTATTTTAAAATCCTCACCGGATGGCCGAGTGGATCAAAATGATTTTGATTCGAAAATCCGTGAACTGGGTCCGCGTATTGCGGGCATGATGGTCACGAATCCGAATACCTCAGGTGTTTTTGAAACTGATTTCAAAAGAATGGCTGATTCGATTCACGCTGTGGGCGGTCTGGTTTACATGGATGGAGCAAACATGAATGCGATTGCTGGCTGGATAAATCTCGAGGCTCTAGGCGTCGATGCAGTCCATAATAATTTACATAAAACTTGGACCGTGCCTCATGGTGGTGGAGGACCTGGTGACGGAATTGTTGGCGTCTCCTCACGTCTTGTTGATTTCCTGCCGGGCTTCCAAATCGAAAAACAGGGCACGCAGTTTGTTCCTGTAAAACCTAAATACAGCATCGGTTCTTTCCACCGTCACTGGGGCAACTTCGCTCACAAAGTTCGGGTGTACACTTATCTACAACGCCTTGGACGTGAGGGCGTCACACGCATGTCTGCAATGTCCGTTCTATCTAGTCGCTACCTGCATGCAAAACTCTCCGCACATTATCCCTCATTACCGACCGCAGCGGAATCTATTCCGCGCATGCACGAATTTATCATCACCCTATCGAGCGATGATTTCAAATTAATCGAAGCTTCGGGCATTCCTAAGCCGAATATTATTAGTCGCGTCGGAAAACTCTTTCTTGATTACGGTTTCCACGCACCGACCGTAGCCTTTCCCGAAGTTTTCGGTTTGATGATTGAGCCGACAGAGTCCTACACCAAGGACGAACTTGATCGCTTTGCGGAAACGGTGATTGAGATTGGTAAACTCATCCGATCGCATCCACAAGTTCTGCAATCTACTCCGCGCTTCACCCCCGTGGATCGCGTGGATGAAGTCGGTGCGAATCGCGGACTCATTCTGAGTGAACACATCACTGCATTACCACAGATTAATCCGAATCGCCTCTCTCCTGTCTTACTCAATCAACTTCCCATCAAAGAAATTAGTGAGAAGATTCTCGCAACTATTTAACTTTGTTCACGCGGTGGGAGTGAGTGAGTAAA
>CAIOLH010000045.1 GCA_903859115.1 uncultured Opitutia bacterium
GCTATTCTGATACTTTTAAAATTCCAGAGCCTTTTATTTCAAAAGTAGGTTCACGCATCATGTCGCTGCAGGATCCTTCGGCTAAGATGTCGAAGTCAGATCCTAATCAATCGTCGACCGTTTACATCACCGACTCAGCTGACGAAATCAGAAGAAAGATTATGTCTTCGGTCACTGATTCTGGCAGTGAAGTAAAATTTGCAGAAGATAAGCCTGGAGTTTCTAATCTTTTAACCATCCTTTCGGCTTGCACGGGTGAATCCATTTCAGCTTTGGAAATTAAATTTAACGGCAAAGGTTATGGTGATTTTAAGAAAGCTGTCGCTGATGCTGTGGTCGCTACTTTGAATCCAGTGCGTACACGTTATGAAACGCTGATTAAAGACCGTGCGGAATTAGATAAAATCTTTAAAATGGGTGCGGAACAGGCCCAAAGTCGTGCTTTTAAGGTTCTCTCAAAGGTGAACCGCAAAGTAGGTTTCGTTGAGAGACCTCGATAAATTTACCCCTCAAACTACTCATGAAGAACCGCGAAATCGAAAAAATACTCCAAGAGAAATGGTTCCTAGTCGCCGCAGATTTTCTGGCGGTGCTAGCCATTTTATTTATTTATTCCGACGCTCCGAAGCGAGATGGTTGGGATGCTTTTCTGGCAGGCGCGGGCATTTTAATTGCTTCATTAATTGTCGTCATCCCAGTGATGTCGGAGGGCGGAGACAAAAAAGAAAGAATGGCGGAGCAGGCTCGTTTACGGGCTGCACTGAAAGAAGAGCTCGATCGTCAACGCGATGAATTTAGATCAGCGATGGAAGTTATTTCTCGCCGTCTCGCAGACGTAGAGCAAAACGGTCGTTCAGCTAATGAAGCGATTGCACAAAGAGCTTCGACGGAAATCAATCAAATCAAATCAGCGTTCGCTATTTTAGAGAATAAAATAAAGTCGCTCGAAAAAGATATCGGCTCAGCAGCTTCAGCGGCGAAGAAAGATGATGTTGATGAGTTAAATGAAAAAGTAAGTTCGATTACGAATACACTTCGCGGAGTGGTCGCGGACACGGAGGAAGTAGCCGATGATTTTAAGAAAGTGCGCGATGAAATTAAAAGAGTCGGTCAACAAATTGAAAAAACGAGCGATCGAATTGATGAGTTACAGTCGCAGGTGAAATCGATTCAGGAAAACCCCTCTAAGGCCTCCGCTCCTAGTCCAGCTTCCGTTCAGGAAGAAGAGCCGGAGGCCGAAGCGGCTATTTCTGATGATGAAGAAGAAGATGTAGATGATGAGGAAGTGGAGGAGGCTGAAGAAGAGGTGGAAGAGGCAGAAATTGAAGAAGTTGCTAAAACCGAAGAAGCACCCGTTGAACAAAAAACTGAGTCTGCTTCGGCATCTGCCTCGGGTACTGCACTGACCATTAACCTCATGATTGGTATTGGAAATAAGCCCTATGTGCGTGGTACGGGTCCTGGTTTGAGCATGGAAAAAGGCATTCCGATGACATTTTTAGGAATCGGTCGCTGGCAGTGGATTTCTCCAGATCCCGAAGCACCCGCGACCATTGAGGTCTGGAAAAATGATCAATCACCTCTGGGTGAGCCTCTGCATCTTTCAGGTGGCGAGCCGGTCGAAGTGAATGAAGATCATTTTGCGGGATCTTGATGTATGCTGAGTTTGTTGGCTGCTTGTATCCTTTTAACGACTCCGGCTTCGACTCCGGAAGTTCCACCCGCTGAGCCACATCTCTACGTTAATGAGACTTCATTGGGTGTTGTTTTAGGATATAATTTAAACGAGCTAAGTTTTGTCGCTTCGCACTGCGAGGCTATCAACCGCTACATGGAGCAGGTGTTATTCGTGCCGGCGTTGCCTCCACCTAAGGCGCGCATTGAATTAATAGATACGAAAAATACGCCTCCTGTTTCGGTGCGCAATTTGAGTGGACAAATTCTCACTCAAATTAATGTTAATGCAAAAGAAGACATTTCTGATCAAGTGGCCGAAGCGGCTGTGTGTACATGGTTAGCGCGTGCAGCTCTGGCGGGAGGGCGACCTTATGACAAAAGCCCCATCTGGTTGCGCCAAGCTTTGAAGTCTGAAATCATTGGGTTATTGCGACCTACGATGGTGGATTGGTGGTACCGTCAAGGTCGTTCAAACACTCCGTATTCATTAGAGAAAATTATAAAAGGGCAGGCGACTGACTTAGAATCTTTTCTGTTTTGGCGCGCGGTCCGCAACGAAATAGGTTCAAGTGCGGAACAGATTAAAGTTTTAATTAATAGTGCACAGGGTGAAGATATTTCAAAATTAATAGTTAAGAATAAACCCCTCGATGAAAACTGGTGGTTAACGGCGCGAGCAAATTTATTATTAAATCGTGCACCGGTGAGTTTGGGTATGCGCGAATCTGCTGAGACGCTGGATGATTTATCGCGGTTCGTTTTCGATTTGGGTCAGGGCGATGTCATTTTAACCGGTCCGATGGCGGTTAAAAATCGAGACGCGCAAGGGGTGCAATTAGAAATGAAATCAAGGCTCACTGCTTTACGTCGAGAGCTTCTCCGTCAAAATCCCGTTTATCACAATGCTTGGAGAACTCTCGGTACTTGGTTGGAGAATTTTTCTACTGCTACGCCCGAAGAACTAGATCAACAGTGGGCTGAATTTTTAAAAGAGCGTAGTGCGGCCAATGAATTAAGAAAAGAAATTGAGGCTGCGCTTTCTGACGGCTTATCCAAAAAAGAAGGCCAGCAGTGAGCTGGCCTTCTTTGGACGAAAGAACTTTTAATTAGTTGTTCTTTTGCGATTCTGCTTTTTGCAGAACTTGGTCAGCCAGCGTGACTCGGAAGAGTGAGAGGGCTAACCAGAATACACCTGAAAGGCAGGCTGAGGCGTAGGCGCCGCCGAGTAATACTGCAAATTCGCCGGCTTCGACCCAAGGCACGTGGTTTTTAAGAACGTTGGTCATGATGACGAAGAAAATTACCGTTAGAATGATATCGATAATTGCCCCTTGTTTGGTGACCAGATTTGGCTTCGTGTTATCCATGGAGTCAACATTGGTGGCTTTATCTCTAAGTCTGTCAATACTACCCGATTTTTACCTTTTATATTCGATGCCGTGTGGTCATTTTTTCGCATCTACCCCTTGCCAATATGTGTAAGTCCATCATTCTGCCCGCCCGGTGGGGTATTGCCACCCGCTAATTAACACACAATAAACTTTATCAATTATGGCCGTAGAGCTCAAGGATACCCTGAATTTGCCTGTAACCGACTTCCCGATGCGGGCAGGTTTGGCTGAGCGCGAGCCCGTGCGAATCGCCCACTGGGATCGCCTTAAATTATACGAAAAAATTCAGAAGCGTGCTGCGGGTAAGCCAGCATTCGTTCTGCACGACGGTCCGCCGTTCACCAATGGCGACGTCCATATCGGAACGGCACTCAACAAACTTTTAAAAGATTCTATCCTGCGTTTCAAATCGATGAAAGGTTTGCGCACGCCTTATGTGCCTGGGTGGGATTGTCACGGTTTGCCGATTGAACATAAAGTAATGAAGGAACTGCAGGCGAAGAAACAATCATTAGAGCCATTAGGCATTCGCAAAGCCTGTGCGGAATTTTCTGCGAGCTACATCGAAAAACAACGCGGTCAGTTCCGTCGTTTAGGGGTTCTCGCCGATTGGAAATCGGAATACCGTACGATGGATCCCGTTTATGAATCTGAAATTCTAAAAGGATTCTCCAATTTCGTTGAACAAGGTTTAGTGTATCGTTCGAAGAAGCCCGTTTACTGGTCGATTCCTTGTCAGACTGCTTTAGCGGAAGCCGAAATCGAATACATTACCAAACGTTCTCACTCTATTTGGGTAGCGTTCCCTGTTGCTCAACCTGAGAGCAAAGGACTTAAGCCTGCACATCCTCTTTCGGTAGTGATTTGGACAACGACACCTTGGACGTTGCCAGCCAATCTCGCGATTGCGGTTCACCCTGAGCTGGACTACGTCGAAGTAATCCACGGAGAAAAATCCTATCTCGTAGCCACTGCCCGTCGTGATGCTTTTGTTTCTGAATGTGGATTAGAAGGCGCTGTAGACGGATTTAAAGTTAAAGGAAAAACTCTCGAAGGCCTGTTGCCTCGTCACCCTTTTATTGAGCGCGACGCTCCAATCGTTTTAGCGGAATACGTAACTACCGATGCAGGTTCAGGCTGTGTTCACACGGCACCTGGACACGGCTTAGAAGATTTTCAAACTGGAAATAAATATGGCCTCGAACCTTATTGTCCGGTTCGTGACGATGGCACTTACGCCGATGATGGACGTGTGCCACCAGAGTTGGTTGGGGTTACTGTTTTAGAAACCGATGGAAAAAATCCGGCTAACATTGCCGTGCTCACAATCTTAAAGGCCAAGGGTGCTCTCATTAAATCATCCACGTTTGAGCATCAATATCCGCATTGTTGGCGCTCGAAATCTCCGGTTGTTTTTCGTGCACTTGATCAATGGTTCGTTGGATTAGATCGCGGTGGGCTTCGTGCTAAAGCCTTAGCCTCTGTTGGTCAGGTGAAATGGATTCCAACGAGTGGAGAAAATCGTATTCGCGCTGCGCTCGAAGGACGTCCTGATTGGTGTATCTCTCGTCAACGCGCTTGGGGTGTTCCGATTCCTTCATTTTATTCTCCGTCGACTGGCGAATCTTATTTAGACGCTGGTGTAGTTCGTCACGTTGCGGCCCAAGTTGCGAAGCAGGGTGGAGATTGGTGGTGGGCGACGGATGTGAGCCAAGTTCTTAGCGGAGCGCCTGTGCCCAAAGATTGGCCGAAGGATTTAAAGAAGGGTAGTGATACTCTAGATGTATGGATTGATTCTGGTTCCAGTCACTTAGCTGTCTGCGCGATCCATCCTGACTTACACTGGCCCGCTGATTTATACTTGGAAGGATCCGACCAACACCGTGGTTGGTTTCAATCATCACTCTGGACCGCAATCGCGGTTAAAGGCGCACCGCCTTATCGTTCTGTATTAACGCACGGATTTGTCGTGAATGAGAAACGCCAGAAAATTTCTAAGTCGGATAATTCAGGTAAGCCACAAACGGCTGATGACTATGTGAAAAAATACGGCGCTGATATCGTTCGTCTGTGGGTCGCTTCAGAAAACTATCAAAGCGATATCCCTATTTCGGATGCAATCTTCGAGACGATTTCGAATCAGTATCGCGGAATGCGTAACTCGCTCCGTTATCAATTAGGAAACTTACACGACTTTAATCCAAGTACTGATACCGTACCGACTGCAAAATTATCTCTGATTGATCGCTGGGTATTAGTGGAGACTGCAAAACTTATTCGTGAAGTCTCCGATGCCTGTGAGCGTTATGAGTTCCATCGTGCGGCGGCTGCGATTGCTGCATTCACGACCGGAACTTTATCGGCAACTTATCATAATATTGTTAAGGATCGTTTATACACCATGGCGGTGAATCATCCGTTACGTCGCTCCACACAGACAGCGATTTATCAAGTGCTCCAGGTGTATTTAAAACTCATTGCTCCCTTCGTACCCTTTACCGCGGATGAAGCTTGGTCACATCTTCATCATAAAACCGAGTACAATGATGATACCGCAGTACACTTACAGGATTGGCCAGTTGTAGAAAACGAGTGGGAAGACGCGGCGGGTCTGGAGGCTCATGCGGCCTTTATCGCCATCCAAAATTTAGCTGCTCAGGTGAATATCCCTCTCGAGAAGTTACGTCAGGAGAAAAAAATCGGACAATCGCTCGAGGCAGCAGTGGATGTTTCGGCCGATCCTCAGAACAAGGATTTCGCCTTATTAAGCCGTTATTCTGAACTTTTAAGCGAGTTTTGGATAGTTTCAGTGGTGACTCTGACTTCGACCGCTGGGGCTGACTTGACATTTAAAGTAGACCACGCACTTGGGGTGCGTTGCCCACGCTCTTGGCGCTGGGTTCCTGAACTTGTGAACGCCGGAGAATTTGGTATGGTCTCTCCACGTTGCCGCGAAGCCCTCGCTTCTAAATTTTCACTCAGCTAATTTTCATGCCTAAGAAAACTCCTCCCAAAAAATCAGCCGCAAAAAAACCTGCAGCTAAACCTGCACCGAAGAAGCCTGTCGTTGCTGCTAAAAAAATTATTGCGCCGATCAAAGCCAAGCCGGTCGCTAAAAAGAATGTTAAGCCGATTGCTCCCGTTAAAGGTGCGAAGGCTCCAGCTAAACCTGTTGCTAAGGTAGTAGCCAAGAAGCCTGCTGTGGTCGCCAAAGTGCCTGCTGGCAAAAACCTCAAGGGTGCGGCTAAAATCGACAACAAGGCTAAACACGATAAACAAAAAGCCACCTTAGATCATCATCGTGATACCAAGAATGTTAAAAAAGAAGATGTGCTGATTGCCCCTGTTCGTCCGAAGTTGCAATTTTTCACCATCGAAAATGTTCATGAGTTTTTAAAAGCTCACAAGAAGGGTGGCACTAAACTCAATTTATGGGTTCCTGATGAGGAACGTAAGGCACGTGAGAGAGCTGCAATTTCATCACGCGCTCAGCCAGTTAAAGTTCAAAATGTTGAATCTGCTTCGATTGCTGATTTGTTAGGTGGATCCAATCCTTTCCGCAAAGGCTCCAGCGCCGGTGATGAAGTTAAAGAAATTCCAGAAAAACTTCGCCGCTATTACCACCTCTTGATGGCAATGCGTGAAGCCATTCAGAAGGGCTTGGCCTTCCACTCCGAAGAAGCACTCAAGAAGAACGGTAAAGACGACGCTGGTGACCTCTCAGGCTACTCACAGCACTTAGCCGATGCGGGTAGTGACACCGCCGATCGCGACTTCGCGCTCTCCCTTATTTCTAACGAGCAAGAAGCGCTCAAAGAAATCTCTGACGCGATTGTGCGCATGAAGAAAAATACTTACGGGGTTTGCGAAATCACCAATAAGCCCATTCCACACGCTCGTTTGATGGCGGTTCCTTTCACTCGTTATTCCCTCGAAGGCCAAAAAGAACTCGAACGGACTCGTCGTGCTAGCCGTCGTCGCGGCGGTAATCCTCTGGGCGAAATCGGTGATGAAGTCGGATTCGGTTCTGGCGGTGGCGGTGGCGAAGATGACACTCCCGAGACTTGAGCTCAGGACTAATCCAGTTTGATCGGTTCCGCCCTTATCGCACATTCTGGTGCGTCACGGCTGTATCCGTTTTATTGGATTGGCTGACTAAAGTTTGGGTCACGCAAACGATTCCCTTTGGTGCTTATTTTTTAGATGATCCCGAGCGCCAACCGATTATTATTTTTTCTAGATTTTGGATAGTTCATGTTGGTAATAAAGGCGCCGCTTGGGGCCTCGGTGCGCAACAAGGTGTTAAACCGCTCCTCATATTTTTAGCCTTGGCGGTGCTCGCTTTAATATGGCGTTGGCGGAAGCCTTTGATGCGTGAACTCAGTTACGGACAATTAGCTTTCGGCTTATTTGTCGGTGGCACTATTGGAAATGTTTTAGATCGGTTACTCGGCGACCACGTTATCGATTTTATTGATATCCATTTACCCTACTACCGTTTCCCCGCTTTTAATGTCGCCGACTCCTGCATTTGCGTCGGTGTAGGTTTATATTTATTCATGTCGTATCGCGAAGATGGTTTAAGGCGCGAAGCCATGGCCTCGCATGGTGGAGAAGATAATATTAAAAGATAATTATGATACGATTCGATGTAGCCGCGAATCCAGGGGCCTTAGCTTATAAATTATTAGCGGGTCTCGTGGTGCCTCGACCTATCGCACTGGTAACCACGATGGATAACCAAGGGCACACCAATGCCGCACCATTTTCCTTTTTCAATGTCATGGGAACGGAGCCACCCATGGCGGTGATTGCCCCGAGTAATCGAGACGATGGTACGCCGAAAGATACCGCTGCTAATCTCATTTTAAATGGCGAATGTGTGATTCATCTTTGCGATGAAGCTGTAGCGAGCAAGATGGTTGAGTGCGCACGAAGTTTACCTCCGGGTGTGACGGAAATTTCCC
>CAIOLH010000046.1 GCA_903859115.1 uncultured Opitutia bacterium
ACAACTTGAGGTGCTCAAACGACAACAACGCTAAATCGAGTTCGGTCGTATCACTGAAACCGTACTCGGGATCGTCAGCTTCCTGAGACAGGAGCATAGTATTTTGAGGATGGTGCATTTGGGGTGCATCTAAAATACTATGCGAAATGCACGTCGTGGAAAGATAATCCGTGTTAAGAAACTATGGATACAGTGTGACTATTGCGTGACGGAATTTATAGGATGAAGTCCCTAAATTCCTGAGTAACGCGTCGAACGCCAGAACTTCCAAGTCATCGCCAAGGCCACTAAAACAAGGCCGAACGCTAACGCGATCCATATTCCCGCCGCTCCTAAATGACAGGGAAACGCCAATAACAAAGCTAAGGGTAAAGTAATCAGCCAATAGACAATGAACACTGACCACGAGGCCCAGGCGGCACAATTAATGGAGCGAAGTAAGTAAGCAGCGACAATTTGCACTCCATCAAACGGAGCCCATAAAGCGGCAAAAATTAACAATACTGACGCGAGGGTCGCTGTTTCTGTTCCGGCCACACCATAAAGTTGGAGTAAGCTAGGACGTAATAAAATCATGGCCAATCCGTAGAGAGCCATAAAACAACCACCCATCATAATTGCACCCCAGCCAACCGCATGAGCACGTTTGATATCTTTTGCGCCATAGGCTTCGCCCGTTCGTATGCCCGCCGCGATACCCAAGCCCAGTGGCAACATAAAGGCTGCTGAAGCGGTACTGATCGCTACTTGGTGGGCCGCCTGTGCCGTCGGCGAAATCCATCCGGCAAAAATGGGAACGACCGCAAAAATTCCGACTTCACTCAAACTGTGTAGGCCGGAAGGAAGTCCGGTTTTTAATAAACGTGCGAAAACTTTTTTCTGGAAGCCTTCGGCCCAGTTTACTTCGCCGCGGCCTGGAGTGAACCAAAGTCCGATAAGACACACCAAGCGCGACACCAAAGTCGCCCAACCCGCTCCAGCTAGACCTAAATTAGGAAAGCCCCAATTACCGTACATCCACAGCCAATTTAATAAAATATTGAGAAGCAGTCCGACCGTTAACCAAACCAAAGAAATCCAAGGTTGGTGTTGAGTGTCACGATGACAGCGCAAGGCATGAAATAATAAACCGGGCACCATCGCCCATGCCATGATGATAAAGAAGTCGTGAGCTTCCTTCGCCACTTCAGGCGCTGATCCTAAGTGATTTAAAAAGTACGCAGCACCGTGAGTGAGGACTGCAGCGATAGTACTAAAAATAAGTGCCAATACTATTCCGTGTCGGAGAATAGCGGGTGCCGATTCTTCAACCCCTGCCCCGTTATCTTGTGATTGGTAAACGGAAATGGCTCCAACCAATCCAATACCAAAAACATAGGGAATGTAGTTAAGATTAGCAGCCAGTGCAGAAGCAGCCAAAGCGGTTTCGCCGAGGTGACCCGCCATCGTTACATCAATCACGAACATTAAACCGTAACCCAACATGCCGAGCATAATCGGTATGGCCAGTTTCAGTGTCGGCAAAATTTCGTTTCTGATATGAGCGGCCTTCATCTTCACCCAGAAGTGGCGGTTAAATCTCAATTAGCGAGTTTTAATCGATGAGTCCGACCACGTCTTCCGGCTCAACCCACGCGTAAACGGTCGACTTCGAACCGACGCGCTGACGAGGATTAATTTCTGATATTTTTAATACTAGTCCTTGAACGGTAGAAAAATCGTGCAGCGAAAAATCGCCCTGAAATAAAGTGTCGGTCACACTGCCCTCAAAAGAGTTTTCTTCAGGCGGCATTAAATCTAAGTGTAAACATTCGGGACGAATACAGAGCGTAAACGGTTGTCCTACCGCAGGTAGATGATCGATATCAGACAGCGCCCCATGAAGTTCGCCAAAGTCAGTATGCGCAATAAATTCGCCTGCTGCTTGATGAACTAACTTTCCTTTAATTAAATTCGCTGAGCCTAAAAAAGTAGCAATCCAGCTATTCAAGGGCCGGCGATAAACATCGAGTGGATTACCGGACTGTATGATTTTCCCGTCACACATCACACCCAGTTGATCCGCCATCGCAAAGGCATCTTTTTGATCATGCAATACGCAGACAATCGTCATGGACCTCTCTTG
Source organism: uncultured Opitutia bacterium (assembly GCA_903859115.1). Next base: position 2,126 of record CAIOLH010000046.1, read on the forward strand.
GACTAATTTACGTAGACGATCGCGAAGTTC
>CAIOLH010000047.1 GCA_903859115.1 uncultured Opitutia bacterium
GTATCACAATTTCTATTAGGGCTGTGCTTTGCGCACTGGCACTCGTGGCTTGTGACTCACCACCGCCTAATTGCGTAGAGGTGCCAGGCATCGCCTACGTCCACACCCGCCGTCGCTCCGAAGACGATGTGGCTCGTGCTTCCGAACTTTTTTCAGCCAAAGAAAGTCACGGACAGGATATTGTTTTCCGCACCGTTGAAAATGTCCGCGCTGGATATTATTTTTATATCAAGCTCGACGTGGATCCGCCCCGCGATGGTCGCCTTGTTTTAGAAATTGTTCGCACTGAAGAATCAGCTCCCGAGCGTTATGATTTTTCTCTTAACCTACTTCCGAAATTTCCGTTTGGTGAGTTAGTGGTTGGTCTCACCGGTAAAGACGCTGGATTGGGTCGCTGGACCCCTATTGCGTGGCGTTTAAGCGTGTTGGATGGCCAAGGTAAGGTGCTGGCCTCCGAGCATAGTTTCCTCTGGGGGACTCGGGTTGATCTACAAAGTAAGTAATTCCATGAACACTCTTTCGTGGACCGAGTGGCGGCCGTTACCGTTATCTCAACCGGTCGCCGAAAAAACTTTAAGCGAGCAAGTCGACGGCGGTCAGTCTTTTCGCTGGGAAAAAGATGTAGACGGAACTTGGACGGGTCCGCTCGGAAATTCTATTGTCGGCCTACGTTATCACCAAAATCACTTAGAGTGGCGGACTTGTTCATCGGTTGCCTGCCAAGAAAAATTTCTTCTCAGCTATTTTGATGCCCAAGGTCAGCAAGCTGTCCTCGTCGATCATTTACCTTGGCGTTCGGACGCAGTGCTTCATCGCGCCCTTCAAAACTTTCCAGGTTTAAGAATTTTAAAACATGATCCTCATGAAACCTTAATCGGGTTTCTATGTAGTTCGAATAAGCGTATTTTACAGATCAGAAAAATGGTCGCTAGTTTAGCCAATCAACTGGGTGAACCGATTGCGGGTTCGTTTAATCAACTTCCCACGTGGTCAGTTTTGGCTCGGGCCACCGATGCAGAATTAAAAGCCTGCGCACTGGGCTATCGTGCGAAATTCATTCGCGACACGGCCCGCGTGTTAGAATTGCAACCGCAGTGGGTCGAAGAATTCCAAAAACTTTCAACACCCGACTTAATAAAAAAATTACAGACCCTACCTGGAGTGGGACCCAAAGTTGCCGCCTGCGTGGCCTTATTTGGCTTTCAGAGATTAGAATCTTTCCCCGTAGATACTTGGATCGTTCAAGCTTTGTCATCCGCTTACGGATTGAATTATAAACGTCCGGCAGACTTAGAAACCTTTGGGCGTATTCACTTCGGTTCAGCCGCTGGCTTAGCTCAACAATACTTATTTGCGTCAGCTCGCGCGGGTCAGCTGCTGCCGAGTGCCTGATTATTTATTTCCAATCAGCTTAATGAGCTCGGCCGTTGAAATGCCCGCGGGTGCACTTTTTTGAATTAATCGTCCGGCTTCTAAAACTAAAATTTCTTGGCAGGATTGAGCCAAGGAGAGGTCATGCGTCGTACAAAGAACGGTTGCTCCTGCATCAGTGAATTCTTTAATCGCCGATGAAACTAACTCAGCTCGGTCATGATCCAGTGCGGCTGTTGGCTCGTCCAATAATAATATTTTTTGTAATGGATTGCCGAGTACGCTGAAAGCTAAGCTGAGATGAACTGATTTTTTCTCTCCGCCTGAAAGTTGAGATAATTTTGAGCCTGATTTTTCCTTAAGCTTAAAACGATTAATCCAGTGTGCGTACAAATCTGGGTGTGCGGAGAGTCCTCCGAAATCCCTCACCGTAAAATCCCATGCAGAGATCGGGTTTTGTGGTAAATAAGTTAGAAACTCAGAAAGTATTTCAGGTGAGGTTTTAAGCGGATTACATTCTTTGACACTTATTTTCCCTTGGGCGTGAGGAATTAAGCCCGCCAGAGAACGGAGTAGGGTGGTTTTTCCTGCGCCATTGGGACCGACAATACCAAGACTCTGTCCGCTGAGGACTTCTAAATGAATATCATTTAAAATCCATGAGCCCCGTTGCTCGACGGATAATTTAGAGCAATGGATAAGTGCGTTACTCATGGTGGCGGGAGGCGATCCAGATGAATACGGGAGCACCTAAAAGAGCGGTCATAGCCGCGGCGGAGAGTGGAGTTTGTGGCCAGAGCGAGCGGCCAAAGGTGTCGGCCAGTAAAAGTAAGATCGCGCCGATGAGTCCGGCGAGTGGAAGCATGAAATTATGTCGCGGCCCGATTAACAGCCGGGCAAAGTGCGGCGCAATTAATCCAACGAAGGCAACCTGTCCGACTAGGCAAGTCGCGGCGGCAGCGGCTAAGGCGGTAAATAATATACCTCTTCGACGAACCGAATTCACATCGAGCCCACGTGTTTGCGCGACATCTTCACCCAATGATAATTGATCGAGTGAACGACCTTCTATGATTAAAAATAGCGAAGCCACCGCACACAGTCCCACTGGCCAAGCGATACTTGAAAATGTTGCGAGGCCAAGCCAGTCGCCGATGATTCCGCTTAGTAAAACATCGCGCGATGAACTAAATAAATTGGCGACGATTAATGTACCTGCTGCAGCGAACGCATTGAGTCCAAGACCAGTGAGTAAAAGTTTTGAGGTGGAACCATGACCTCCGACCATCACGAGTAAAATGGAAATGAAACTAGCCCCAACGAAGGCGGCCGCGGAAATTGCCCAAGTGTTTTCCCAGACCCAAGAGCCACCACCGGCCATCATGATGGCGATTCCCAGAAGTGCTCCGCCAAAGACGCCGGTTAATCCCGGATCTGCTAGCGGGTTGCGGAATAGCCCTTGTTGAGTGCCCCCACCGACTCCTAGGGCAAATCCTGCAACCACTGCGGCGAGTACGCGCGGTAGGCGTAGTGCGAGAAGTTGGTAATCGTCTCCCCAGCCAAAGCCCGCTGAACCTAAGGCGAGTGCGAAGAGTCCTATGAAAATTATTACAAAAACTCCCCAGCCGATAATGCCTAATTTATTTTTCAATTTTATTAGCGACCCAAAATGGATTCAAGGGGGTTGATCCTTTTAGGCACCATGTTGGTTGGGTTGGGTGCGGTGGGAACTCCTTGTGCGGGATTTTGATTTTCAGAGCTAAGTCCCGACTGGATATTATTGATCGCTGCTTGCAGTCGCTGTTGTAGATCATTTTTAAGATTGTTAATCGATCCAGTGAATTCAATGCCAGGACCTTGGGTGAGTCCGTCCGGTGAAGGTTGGCTGTTAGCGAAACCTAAAGTCGTAAAATAGTCTTTGTATTCACCTGCTCCGCGCAAATCTGCCTTAATGTTTAAAGGCCAATCCATCATCGATTGTCCGCGATTAGCAGAAATTTTCCCCGCTGCAGAGAAACTTAAAACATCATTTTTAATCAACGTCTTATTAATTTTTAAAGTTCCATCAGGTAAGCGCTGAATTTGGACTTCGGCAGTTTTGTAATTAAATTGGGCGAGTGATTTTTGGAGTTTGCCCACGGTGGCTACCGCAACTCCCACTTTCGCAATTTTTTCACCTTGCGCCTGATTTTTAGTGAGCGCTCCAGCTAACATGGCAATTCCACCTAATAAATTAGCGGTTTCGCCTGCTTTATTAGCGGTGAGCGACATGGCGCTGTTTTGTTTGCCAAACGCTTGAATACGTCCGTCCCTCGAGAGCAGACTTGCATTAAGATTTAATTTATCCACGAGCATTTCGCAATTAGGTGCGACGCCGACGGCTGTCACCGTGGCATCGCCCTTACCTTGAATGAAGTCACTGAGCGCTGGGAAGGCGGTAGCGATAATACCGAAGTCGAATTGGTTTAAGCTGACTTTGCTATTTAAAATATAAGGTCCGCCGACGGTGGTGGGTTGAAAGACAAGTTTGCCGTCACCCGCTAAAGTACCGCTCGCAAATTTACCACCAATTTTGGAAAGAGTAATCTGGTTATCGGTGGCCTCTAATTTCAGAGCGAGGTTCTCAATTTGAATTCCTTGCAGCACTGCCTGCTTGACCAATAACTGAACATTGCCCGTGTGATTAAACCACAGAGGGGCGCGGTCGGCTTGCGTGTTGGGTTTGGCGGGCTTCACAGTTTCTTCAGTGCTTTTCGATAAGAGTTGTAACACGTCATCACCCTGAATGGATTCGAAACTAGCGTTCACTTTCCAGTCTGACTTCGTGCCTTTAACTTTTTGGGTGATTAAAACTTTACCTTCCGAAATTTTATTCACCTGCATTTTTACCATACCTTCGGCGGTTAAGCCATCGGAGCTAGGCGTGCATTGGCCCACGAACGCTACATTTTTAATTTTTGCTGGGCGATCTTTGAAGCTCAAATCAGTCACTTTAACGGATGTGGATATTTCTCCACCGTTAACGACGTTCGCTTTTACTTGGTAATTTCCAGTGGCGATATTCGAGATAGCTTCACCGAAAGGCTGTTCAGCGATGGCCCCTAGGTTGCCGGTGAGATTTAATGACGTGCTACCTTGTCCAAGTCCAATCGTACAATCGCCGTCCGCTAAAGTTCTCGTCCGATTTTTCAAAGTAGCGCGAGTGAAATTCATCGTGCTACTTTTTTCTCCGAAGAATAAATCAACCGACGCAGCTAAATCGCAGTGCTTCACCCAAGTTTTATTTTTCCAGCCTACGCTCGTATCGACAAATGAAACGGGCGAACCCTCCGTACGAATAAATAACCCATCGGCTTTGAAGCCAGCGACCAGTTCAGCTTTATCAAGGCTTCCTGTGATACTTAAACCTGGCACCAGTGCGCCGAGTGATTCAAGAGGGAGTTTCGTTGCGGTGAGTTCTAGGAGCACGCCTGTTGGCTTGGGTCCATTCAGGGCGTAGGGCTGACGAAGTTTAACCTGCAGTAATTCTAAGTTCTGACGGATGATTTGCGATCCAAGATTCTTAACTGTAATATTTTGTTTTGCATCGAGGCTCACCTGAAACTGTGTGACGGCACGTATTCCTTGTAATTTATCGGTTGGTAAATCTTCCCAGCCTGGTTGCGTGGCTAATTCGGCAATGCCGATATTGAGATTTCCACTCGCTGATCCACTGCCGTCTGGACTGTAGTTTATCGAGGCTTCGCCTGATGCGATCACGCCGCTCGGGCAGCTTACTTTCAGTGGTGCGAAAAAGATGGTAGTACCTTCAGCGCGTACAGGAAGGTCGACGGTGATGCCTTGAACCAGAACTTTTCCGTTACGCTCGATGGTTAGATTTTGGAAGCGATGAGGCTGAATCGTTTTAATCTGTGGTTCGCCTTTAACTAAACTTATTTCTGCCTCGCCTGACCACTGTCCATCGATCACGGCTAAATTCATAGCAGCCAAAATCGGATTGAGCGAAATCAAAGGGGCCTGCCGAGCGACGCAGTTTAATTTCGTATCTTTAATTTCTTGGCCTGGTTTCCAATACAATGGCTGAACTAAACTTAAATTAATACCGTTACCTTCGATGGATAAGTTCTGAATGGTTAGACCTTCTTCACTCTTTTTTGCTTCTGCTTTAATCGCCCATTCAGACTTAGTATTATTTTTAATCGCTTTTGAATATCGTGAGAGATTAGTCCAAGCTAAATGGCTATCGGTTTTTACGCTCCATTGGCCACTGAGTGCGTTTAACTCGCCTTCAAGTTTTCCGGTAATTGCACAAGCCGGTAAACTGTCGCTGAGTACACCCAGTTTTTTGGGATCGAGGCTGAATTCTGCGGTGCCATTTATTTTACCGCTGATTTCGGTGAGATTTAATTGAGCTGCGCTGTGGTTGAAAGTGTCGCGCAATGTGCCGTTAAGAATAAGCTTACTTTCATTGTTACGAGCACCCGCTAAATCGAGAGTCATACTCCCAGCATTGAAAGGACTGTCGTCTTTAGCGACGCAGTGTAGGTCGAGGTTTCGGAAGTCTTTGAGTAAACTATCGATGCGGGTGCTTTCTCCGCCGAGCGGTCTTTGTAGGTCGGCCTTTAAAGTGATTTCGGCGCGGGGAGAAGTTTTATTCGTCCCAACCGTAAATCCAGGCCAAGCGATACCAGCGCGTAAATCAATGTGTCCATTGGAATCAAACGAATCGCCACGGCCGCTGAATCGGATTAAATAATCATCAGCGAGGGTAGCACGACCGGTAATAGAATACGCACCAATAGTAAATTTAGGTAGTTTAGAGGTTGAGTTACTTTCAGGAACTTTGGGTCCGGCGACTTGCACAGGGTGGGAGAGGTCGACCTCGATATTTTTTATCTCAATTTTATCTAAACTCAGTGTACCCAAGACGGTAGACAAAATATTTATTTTTCCATCGAGGGCAGCGACTTTGATTTGGGTACCGTTTTCAAGAGTGAGATCGATGCCTTCGGCGCTGAAAGTTCCGTCGAGGGCGGCTTGGACTTTACTGATACCACCTTTGATTTTTGCTTCAGCGAGTAAAACCGCCACACGCTTGCCGAGAGGTTCGGGTTTTAATTCTGAATCAATATACAGTACGACTAAGCCGAGCAGTAAAACGATACTTCCAAGGGCGATTAAACTGATACGAAGGGCGCGGGACATGGGGAGCTCCCCGCCAGATTGAGGGTCGATTTAATTCGGGCAACAAAAAGCCCGACGAATTTTGAATCCATCGGGCTTTATACTGAATTCTACCTAGAACCGCTTAGGCTTGTCCGTTATTAGCGTCGGGCGTGGCAGGGGGCGGGGTGGTCGGATTCTGGCGTTTAAGGCTACGGCCTGAAGCAATCTTACGACGAATCATCGCTGATTCGCTGGCCATCATTTTCATACTTACTGCTTCACTCATATTTGTAACGATTCTACCACGTGCTGAACGTACCATGTTCGCTCGACCATAGCGCATTTCCTTCATCGCCATGACTGCATCTTCATCAAGCAAGTCTTTGAGGTATGCGATTTTTTGTTTTGCCCAGCTGGTGAGATCTGTGCGGTTTTCGATTTCGGCAAACAGTTCCTTAGCTTCTTTGTGTTTGTAGCGACGGAGGAGATCTTCGACCTGCTCAAGTTTCTCGGAAACAATCGCTTCGCTGACGCCTGCTAAAACATTCACATCAGATACGAGTGATGTGTAGGTGGTGAGGTCCACTTCAGGCAAGCCGAAGACTTGAGGACCAAACTTTACGTCTTCGCCTTCTTTGGTTTGTGCGGTGAAGTTCACGGCAAACAACTCATCGGGTTTCGCATTCTGTCCGATTTTAATTTCGACCACCGCGACCAGTGCAGTGTTCCAGGATAAGGTGCCGAGTTTACGTGTGCTACTGATGGTATCTTCTAAGATTTCACCAACCAGACGTGCTTTTACGTCACTGCCGCCTTGAATCTTGATTTCGACTTGGCGCAGGAAGGTGTTCGAGAGAATCGCGAATTGTTGTTCGAA
>CAIOLH010000048.1 GCA_903859115.1 uncultured Opitutia bacterium
GGGCGACGGGTGGTGTCAGCCAAAATCGTGTGCGCGATTGGAACGTTGCGAAGCCGCATGATACTCGACTTTTCCTCGGTTGGTTAAGTTCACCTGGAGTAATCAGCAGTACAGATCCGGAAATCGCAGATGTCACCAAACTCCCGAATTATATACCGAATAGCAGTGCTTACACCTACCCGTCCAATGCATCACCCTTTCCACCTGCAACCAGCATCAGTAGTACAGAAGGTAAAGTCCTCATCGATGATTTAGGTAATCCACTTTCACTTACACCCGACACAGTTTTAGTTCCGCTCTTATCGAGAGGTTCAGTAAAAATGACAACCAACACGCCCACACGCTGGGCCGTGGAGTATTCGGGCGCAGTAGATGCGATGCCGATGCCACTACCAGGTCCCAATGCAACGGGTGGAGTGAGATACGGAGTTAACGGACGTTACGCATTTTGGGTCGGCGATGAAGGTGTGAAAGCAAAAGCTAATCTTCCTGATGTTTACGGTGTTACGTCGAGCGGTTCTAACTACAAAAGCGGATTAACGATTTGGGATGAAGGCTTCCGTGGAAGTGGTGCTCAACGCAGCGCTCTCGAAGCTATCCTACCCGACGATAAAAAAGATTACAACGGTTCACCGATTTTAACTAACACTTGGAAATTCTCGACCTGGCGCGATGCCGATATCGTGCTTTCGAACAGTTGGGATACATCCTACATGTCACGAGTTAAAAGTCCTAATGATTTAGCGGTTTGGGCAAATACTGTAAGCGGCACCCCAGCGGGTGATGCCATGAGAGATGCAGCGAAAGTACTTTGGCACGATGTGACGCCTTGGTCCTACTCAACCATTACCGATACCTACAACGGTGGCGTTAAAGTCGATTTATCAACCGCCTTCGAATTGCCCTACGCTGTATACCGCGGACTAGAAACTTACTACGGACAAAAAAATACTACGACCACGACAGCACTCTATAATAGAGCTCCTTCTCTTTTCCATGATGCGTCGAATCGCGCTGCCATCCCCGCAATCCCCGCAACTCCATACGCCAACGATATCGACTACAATCAGTTTAGTAGGATTGCCGAAGTAGGAACTGATGTCCAAGTTTTGCGAAGTTATCCACGTTCACCAGAATGGGCTCCAGTTCACTTAAATGGTAAATTAGGTGCCGCTTACACTAATCTAGTAAATCAAAATGGAGGGGAAACGCCTCAACGCGTAGGGTTTGTTTATGAAGTGCCATTAAGAAATGCCTTTTGGAATGGAACCTACCAAAGGTGGAATCCTTTTTATATTTTAGCCAATACCACCAGTGCTTATAATCTGAATGGGAGAATTGAGCGTGGTCCAACTTGGGATCTTTATCGAAATTACTACCGACTTTATAAGAAAGAAATTGAAGCCTGTAGTTCTGAAAGAACCATACTAAATCAACCAGCTGTTGGTAGTGGTGCAATGATTTCCCACGGCGTTGAGCCCTTGAGTTTCGTCAACAGCGGAACATCATCTTATACTCCACCGTATGGATTCTACGAATCTGGCAGTGGAAATATCTATCAATACTTTAATTACGCTAATTTAAAAAGTGACGGCACACAATACGATTTTCATATGGATAATACGAATCGTAAAGACGTAGGGAATACGGTCAGCGGCTCATCATCATACCCAATTGCTTGGCCAACCAATATGAAAATTGCTCCGAGTGTTATCAGATTTGCGATGATGTATTCGCTGGTCTGGAATAACACAAAGCTAGGACTCTGTATTGATCCATTTATCGTACTTCATAACCCATACGATTGTGCCATAGAGTTTGCTGGTATTACCATGGTCTACGCAGAGAAGGACTCCCCGCATGTATTTGAGTTTTTCTATATGCCCAATCCTGCCGACCCCACAAAGATTACACAAATAGGAGATGTGTTTCCCGGGCAAACTTTTGAACAATCACACCAAATTTCATTTCGTGCTTTAGCGAGCGACAATGATGCAACTGGAACAACTTACGGCGCGGGCACTGGTGCCACTAAATCAAAAGTGTTTAGATTGGAACCAGGAGAAGTTCGAGTCATTAGTGCAACGAATGACCCGCAATCAAAATCTGTAGACGCCTATAAATCTGTAGATATTCCGTGTGACTTCGTTTACACTGAGGGAAGTCAATTTTACATCCCGATGGATCCCTATGCTAATGTGGCCTATCGAGTTACCTCGCCCATGGGAACAAATGTTCTCCCTCAACTAACAAAACAACCTACGGCAGCCGATGATCCAGCCTATAAACCATATTACGGCACAACTAATACCTCACTTCTTTACTATGCCCAAACGGTTTTACCGGGCTGGAATGGGACAGTTGCAGATTTAAACAGCAAAGCAGGTGTGGGGAAAATTGTTGTTAAAGCACGGAATGAAGGCGGACTTAATTTTGGGTCCAGATCCTCTGCTGGTATTCAATATTATTTTAACTTTCCTCAAAATACAAATAAACCCAGAGGGACTGGACACATTGTCGATGGAGGAAATCAAAATTTCACATTCTATTTGCAGCATAACACCAATGCGAAAGGCGATAAACTTGCAAAATATCGCCACTGGATGGGACCCAAAACAGAGGCAGACGAAGACCTAACTGATGGCAAACAAAGTATAACCAATGCTAACTGCGTTAATGAACCTCTCATTCTTGCTTTGCGTGTAATGACCGCTGGATGGCCGTTATATGGTAACGCCGCTAAAGGGTACTATGATGCTACTTCACCCCCCGATCCAATTGGAACCATGAAAGGTTTTAATGAAGAATACTTAATTGGAAATGCCCACCCAATCGCCCGAACCCTTCCTGAAGCTTTTAATATTTCCGAGTCGGTCGCTGTGGCCAATAAAAAATATTGGCGATCAATGAATAAAATTCCTAGCGACAGTTTTTTAGATTCTAAACAACAATTCTTTATTTTAGATTTCTTTATGCGCGGAGCTACGGAAACTTCGTCGGCATCAGCAAAAAAGTATAGCACAACTTATCCTGGAACCCTCGAAGCTAATTGGCCGAATAAATCTCTCGCTGCACCAGAAGAGATGATGCCTGCACCGATGAGTCCATTTTTCGTAAGTTCACGTCCACAACAGGCGAGCTATCTTAATTATGACGGCAAAGGCCACGTCCCTCTTGGCTGGATTTGCCGTCAAAACCCGCTGTCTGCTGCTCCAACAGATAAAGGAATAGAATTTACAGCTGGCTCGCGCAATCAAAGTTACTGGGGGAAATCTATCCAAGCTAACGGTAATGCCGATGGGTCGAGTGTAATTCTATTCCCTATTCCCCGCCGCCCACTTCTTTCTATTTCGCAATTAGGTGCGGCTGGTACAGCTCAATTTGGCACCGACCCAGACCTCACAGTAGGTGCTTCCTTTGCTAATCCCGGAATTAAAGATCTTTCCAAAATAGTCGATTGGCCAGGATCCAAGACCGATGCGAATGTCAATGACCCAGAAATACCAGAATTAGGCTATGCCACAAAACTAGAGTCAAAAAGCGGAACCGAGGTAACTGCTGTAGTTGGTAAATCAACAGGAGAAATTTCTCGCAATAAAATGACTGTTCGCACCGATGCCGCATTTGCTGCTAACCTTGCCTTATGGGATTCTTACTGGTTCAGTGGTTTAAATACACAGGCAAAATCTTACTCTGATAATCCTGCTGGAATGTGGAAAGACGATGGACCAAATTTACCCACTGATTCAACCATCTTAAGTTCACAAGCTACCGCGCTTGGACTCAACGGCGTAACAGATTTAAGTACACTCAATGGAATTAAGGCAGCACTGGATAAGGGCTATAACCCACTCGCTAATAAACGCGTAGCCTATCGACCTGATCCATCAGCACCCACAGCGACAACGGTTTCGACTGTCGGCATGCAGCCTTACACAGCTGCAACAGCAGACAAAATCTTCCCGGATTACCTCACCTTCCCCCATCCGACCTTCTTAGGACGTCGTTCACTCTACGATGGTGGCTTCAATGTTAACTCTACTTCTAAGGCAGCCTGGAAAGCCATCCTCGCCTCGCTTCGTAAACAAAAACTTCCCGAAGGTTCTGCGCAAGCGGATGGCACACCACTCACTCGCTTCGCTCGTGCCTTCGGAACCAATGATGGCAAAACAACTCCTTGGAGCAGCTACCGAGAATTAAATGATTCCGAAATCGATGAACTCGCGGGCGCTGTAGTAAGCGAAGTGCGCAAACGCGGTCCGTTCATGTCACTCAGCGACTTCATCAATCGTCGATTGGTCAATGATGATAACTTTGGCCTTAAAGGCGCACTCCAAGCGGCCATCGATGCTACAACAATTAACGATACTGCCATCAAAAACGGTGGGGATACTTTTGAAACTTCTAAAGGTGTGGCACTATCTGATCCATACTATCCAATAAAAGCCAATGATCGGTTCCCCTCCATTCGTTCGATGAGTAAAACGAATAAAGAAACCGAAGTCACCGCCGCACTCGGAGCACCAGGAATCGTAACCCAGATGGATGTACTTAATTCCATCGGACCTAATTTAACCGCACGCTCCGACACCTTCGTCATCCGCGCTTACGGTGAAGCTTACGACAATAATGGCCAGTCCATCGGTAAAGCCTGGATTGAAGTCGTCGCTCAACGCTCCACCGACTACATCGCCCTCGCCAACGAGGAACCCAATATTCGCGCTCAGTTCTACCGCAATAATGATGGTACTGCTAATTCCGACTATGAGACTAAGCCCACGACCGATCGTTATAAGCGA
>CAIOLH010000049.1 GCA_903859115.1 uncultured Opitutia bacterium
CGCCATTAAAAATAATGCTAAGAGATATCGCATAGATTTTATCTACCACATTCTTTTCTTTTCAACCAGCCTCTATTGGTAGGTGCAACACTGCGTGCGGTATTTTTCACTACCCCTTGTCACCGTGTCCCCATGTCACCTTGTCCCCTCAATTGGCATCTCCCCTTGTCACCGTGTCACCTTGCCCACTTGTCCCCTCGCGTGCATTGCACGCGTCCCTTGCCCACTTGCCCCCTCAATTAGAATCCTCCGACTAAATACTCAAACTTCGTGATAGTGGGTAAATCGTCATACTTTGCGGCCAAGGTGGCATACTCGGGCTTCTTCAGAATAATCGAAGCCATACGTAGCTCAGGCAAAATCTCAGGAACTTCAGCCTTCTTGGGAACAATCTGTTTATAGGGCCAAGGCTTACGTGGCACATCGATATAAGGTAAGAGATAATCCATTGCGACCGCGATACAGCGTCCGTCTTTCGTTTTATAATTCCATAAATCAACTCCTACGTACTCACCCATAATCGCTAAACTAGTGAGCGCCTTTAAATTAAACTGCGCGTAACTCAGACTATTTGTGCGAGCTAACTCCAGCGGCTGCTTACCGTCAGGCTCAATCTGCAATGCAATGCGCTTCTCCTTCGCACGTTCTAAAATTTGCTTAGCCACATCAACCTGGCCTACGTGCAGTGCCCATCGAACAATCTGTGCATCATAGTGCGATCCGTGATTATTCTTAGACTCAGCTTCTTCTTTTCCTAATTCACCTTTGAGCATCCATTCAAAAAATGTTCTAAACCAAACTTCGGCTGCTTCACGCTCGCCTGACTTCCAGGCTTTTGAATTCACAATCAGTGCTGTCGCATCCGCGGCCATGGAAATATGACGTCCATCCATCATGCCAGTACCGCGACCGGTCGACTCACCTCGCACACCTTGTGAAAACTTCATGTGTGGATTCATTTTAGTTTTTTCATCCAAAAACCAAACGCGAATCTGCTCTACTGCTTTCGCACCATATTTTTCGTCACCGGTAAAATAATAAGCCAAACCCAACGTCTTCATCCGACGAGCTAAAGCCAATACTCTCGTATCATCGGTGAAATCGGAATCCTTGCTCTCTGGATTCACCTGACCATCTTTACGGATGTAAGGTAATCCATCACTGGTTTTTGGATTCGGCCAATAATAGGGTGCCAAGCTGACATAGTCATGAATATCGCCACTCGGTCCCGCGACTTTTTTGTCCGTCACGGTGAGGACCTTATCATCCAACATTTTATCCGCTTCTTTGATTGAGCTTTTTAAAATCGCGACCGCTTCTTTGTCGCCCTGCGCAATCAATGCCTTCGTCTTCTCTAAGGCACCTGGACGATAACCATAATAGGTCGACGTCATTGCTACAGGTGATGCCGCAGGAGCCGTGACCTCAGCAGCCATAAGCCCAACCGTCATCAATAATAAAGAAAGGGGAAATATCTTCATAAGATTTATACATATCTTAAACAACCCCTATACGCAAATGTTCCTTACCATCTCCCCTTGTCACCGTGTCCCCTCAGTGAGCTCCGCTCACTGCCACAACACCGGCTGAGTAATCGCGATATTACGACGCACTTCTAAATCCGTCGGATCAGTCGGCAACTTCTTCCAAAGTTCAATGTACTTGGATTCGTTATAAGCCAGACCTGCAAATAACAACGAAGGCTGACGCGAGGGCCATCCATCCCAAGCCATCACATCGGGCTTCTTTGGCCAAGTAGATTTATCCGCCAAGTAAGGATACAACCAAGCCACTGCTTTCTTAATACTGCGTCCTTCTGGTCCTTCATAGTTCCAAAGATTTTCTTCAGACGTCGATAAGACCTTACAGAGCGCCACCATATTATCTAATTGGAAAATGGAATACGCATAAGGCTTCGTACGCGCAGTCTCACGAGGAAAACTTCCATCCGCAGCCATCTGTACATTAATAAATACATCTTTAAACTTTATACGGCATTTTGCTAACGCTTCTTTATCACCGACGAAATCCGACAGCACGGCGACTTGTAAGAAATAAGCAACCGCGTGATTGTTGTTCGACATACCTTCGTCGATTCCATGTTGGTGTGTTAACAACCAGGTGTGCAATTCATCAAACCAAGTGTGGAGTGACTTCGCTAATTCTGCATCGAAAGCTTTCGACTTCTCTAAAGTCTTAATCGCCACGGGAATTTCCACTAAGTGTAATCCGTCAATCACACCCGTTTTGGAACCGTTGTGACGACCAGGAATAGCCTGAGTATAAGCTAAATGCGGATTCATGCGTGTCTTTGCATCCACAAAGAAAACTTTTAATAACTCTGTAGCCTTCACGACATACTTGTCATCACCAGTCACTTTGTATGCTGCCGCCAATGCTGCCACTGCATCCTTGGTTAATCGCATCGAGATGCGGTGCGCCACGAAATTGGTAGGATTAGTCTGGCCGTCACGCTGAATGTAAGGAAGACCGTCTGGCTTCGCAGGATCTGGCCACCAG
>CAIOLH010000050.1 GCA_903859115.1 uncultured Opitutia bacterium
CGGTTACTAAACCCCGGATTAAATGCTACACCTTTCGGGGCGCCTTTTAGGCGCCCCTTTTTTGTCTTTAAATAAAAGCCGTGCGAATAAAACGTATCCATTTAAGATTAAACCATGAATCGATTTTACGCAGCCATCCTCCTTTGCCTCACCCAGCTCACGCTCCGTGCTGAAATCAATACCACTGGCATCCCAGAAGGCGCCATGGGCTTAGTCTACTTCAATGAAGATACTTTTAGTAAAACCCAGTTAGGCGGACTAGCGCTTTCCGCACTCGATAAAAAATTACAAGAAACACCCAACGGTGAAATCATTCGGGAAAACCTGGGGATCAAAAATATCAAAGAAGTAAGCCTGGGAATTTATCCACACATCAACACGGCACAGAATCCTGAAAGCGCACAGTTTGTGGCCATCATCCGTGGAAATTTTTCAAAAGAAAAAATAGAGAAGTTTGCCTCAGACAATCAAATACCCAGTCAAAAAATCCAAGGTTTCTCCGCGTGGGATATGGCCGAAGTAAATGCGACCATGAAAAAAGAGCCTCTCGATCCTAAAAATAAGAATCAAGTACTCCTCATCGCCTTCGCGGATGATTTATTTATTTTCTGCTCACCTCTGTTCGCTGATTTATCCATCGATACTCTCAATCTAAAAACGAAGTCTTATAAACTGCCCGATAGTTTTACCGAGAAGCTTAAAACCTCACCCCAGAATTGGTTAGCTTTTTATGGTGATTTCACCAAAGAAGCCAAAAGTCAGACTCAAAACAAAGAGAGCGGTTTACAATTTGCTCAGGCGTTTTTAGGCGAAGATAAAGATCTAACTCAACTGCGCTGCATCAGCCAATACATCAATGAAACCAAGGCCAAAGCGTCTACCCTCCAACTCAAAACAACCTTAGCATTCATGAGCATGGCACTGCGTAGTGCGAGTCTAGACTCAACGATGAATAAAGAGAGTCAGCAAGCACTCGCCGATTTACTCAAAAATATTAAAATAGAATCTAATCAGTCTACGCAAAAAATCTCTGCCGACTACCCAAGCAAAAAAGTAGCCGAAGCGTTCGAGTCATCCTTAAAGCAGACTGCTCCAAAAGAAAAAATAGTTAACGAAAAAAACTAAGCCGACTCTAAACTGCCGTCAGATTTTAATCGACGGTAGTAACAACCGGAACGTGTTTTACCTTGGGCGTCTTTAGTGTGGCAGGCGCCCTTTCCTGCTGGACGAACTTTATAGAGAATCGAATTCTGCTCACAGTTCACGCGGACTTCGAGTAATTCTAAAAAGTCTCCCGACGTCAGTCCCTTGATCCAAAGTTCATTTCTCGACGTACTCCAGAACGTTGCCTTTTTTTCTTTGAGTGCAGTTTTGAGAGCCAACTCATTTACATAACCTAAAATGAGGACCTCGCCCGTTTGAGCGTCCTGGGCGATGGCGGGAATCACATCCTCCTGCCCCGAGGCGATTTTTCGGAGTTTTTTGAAGTCCAAACGCAGGGTTAACCCCTCTTCTAGTTCTTTATCCGACATATTCAGCATAAAGAAGATACTTAGCCCTGCATTCAAGGCTGGAATAATGGGGGTATTATCCTTACGCATAGGGCATTATGTCGCTCAATAATACAACCGACCTCTCCCGCGCCGCTACCGAGTCCCGTGGACTTTCGATGGACGCCGTTGCCGCCTGTCACTCCGGACACCTCGGCCTTCCTCTTGGCTCCGCCGAAATCGGTGCCGTTCTTTACGGAAACTTTTTAAAACATAACCCCGCTGAACCTCTCTGGGTTAATCGCGATCGCTTCGTTCTCTCCGCAGGTCACGGTTCAATGTTCCTCTACAGCTGGTTACACCTCGCGGGTTTTGATCTCCCTCTCGAAGAAGTAAAAGCTTTCCGCAAACTCCACAGCAAAACTCCTGGTCACCCTGAATTCGGTGAGACTGTGGGCGTTGAAGCAACCACCGGTCCTCTCGGACAAGGCACTGGAAATATTGTCGGTATGGCTGTTGCCGCAAAAATGGCTGCTGCACATTTCAACACTCCTGAACACACTATCTTCAATCACTTCATCGTGGGTCTCGCAGGTGATGGTTGCTTACAAGAAGGTATCTCACACGAAGCCGCTTCATTCGCCGGACGTTTCGGTCTCGATAACTTAATCATGCTTTATGATTCCAATGACGTGACCTTGGATGCGATGGCTTCAAAAACTCAGAATGAAGACACCGTTAAACGCTACGAAGCTGCTAATTGGGAAGTCTTCATGGTCAAACAAGGCAATGAATTAGACCCGATTGCTGAAGCCCTCGACAAAGCCCGCGCCAGCAAGAGCGGTAAACCAAAACTAATCATTTGCAAAACGGTCATCGCTAAAGGCATCGCCGAAGTTCAAGGCACTGCCAAAGGCCACGGCGAAGCAGGCGTAAAGTTTATCGACGCTTCCCGTAAAGCCCTCGGCTTACCTGATGAAAAATTCTTCGTTTCACCAGAAACTAAAAAATTCTTCGCCGATCGCAAAGTCAACCAAGCTGCTGAATACGCTCAATGGCAAAAAACTTTTGCTGCTTGGTCCGCTGCGAATCCAGCTAAAGCAGATTTACTTAAAAAAGCTCAAGCCGGTGATCATGGCGATGTCGCCTCCCTCCTCGCTGCTATTCCTGAGTTCGGCAAGAACGCCTTAGCTACTCGCGTATCGGGTGAAACCTGCATCAACGCCGTCGCTAAAGCCTCACCACTCGTTCTCTCGGGTTCTGCTGACTTACACGGCTCAACCAAGAATTACATTAAGGATGTCGGTGACTTCGACATCGCAACACCGGCTGCTCGTAATCTTTACTTCGGAATTCGCGAACACGTGATGGGTGCAATCATCAACGGTATTGCTTACCACGGA
>CAIOLH010000051.1 GCA_903859115.1 uncultured Opitutia bacterium
ACGTTTTCCGAAATCGCTAATCGCTTTTTCAATGCCAGCGAAATTCAGTTGATCGCAATCGCGTACGACTGGAACCATCAGACCTTTGTCGGTACCCACAGCGACACCGATGTCGTAGAAATTATTTTCAACAATGTCGTCGCCGTCTAACTGAGCATTAATCGCGCGAACTTCCTTCATCGCTTGAACCGCAGCTTTGACGAAGAAGGACATGAAACCGAGTTTGATGCCGTATTTCTTGAGGAATTCTTCACCGTGACGTTTACGAAGTTCCATCACTGGAGCCATGTTAACTTCGTTGAAAGTCGTGAGCATTGCGGTCTCGGACTTCGCTTGAACGAGACGTTCAGCAATTTTACGGCGCAGAGGAGACATACGTTTTCTGGTCGTACGTCCTTCGCGACTTGGAATTTCAACGGCCGCAGCTTTTTCTGCTACGGGTACTGAAGCGGTGCTTACGGCTGAAGGTGCCACAGCCACGATAGGAGTCTGTCCATCCAGTGCCGCGAGCATGTCGCCTTTGGTAACACGTCCACCTTTTCCTGTTCCAGCAATGCTGTTAGGATTTAAACCAGTTTCTGCGGCGATTCTACGCACTGCAGGTGAAGCTTCAAAATTTCCTGTTTTAACCAGCGGAGCCGATGCAATTTTCGGAGCGGCAGCGGGTTCTGCTTTTTTTACAGCTGGTTGAGGTGCAGGAGCGGTAGTAGGTGCGCTCGATGCAGATCCGGCGGCAATTGTGGCGACGACTTGTCCAACGGTTACTTCAGTACCTGCCGGAACGGTGATCGTGATTTGACCATCAATTTCGGCGGTGCCATCGGAAGTGACTTTATCGGTCTCGAAAGAGAATAGAGCCTGACCCTTTTTGACGTTGTCGCCGTTTTTGACTACCCATGCAGATAGGAGGCCACCAGTGATTGATTCGCCCATCGAGGGTATTTTGACGTCCACAGCCATAAAAGTAAGTGGCTGACTTTGTGAGTACTACCCGACAGTTTCAACGGGGAAATAGGACAATTTTTCACAATATCGGCTCAGCCCGATTGTAGAAGGCGAAGACAAACCACCTGTTAAATCCTCTACTGAACCAATTTTAGACAGAAAACGCCTGTTGGATAAGGTCAGATTGCTCGAGTTTGTGAACAGAAAGGGCGCCCACGGCAGGAGATGCGGCAGCATCGCGACCAGCGTACAACGGCTTAACGCCTAGGACTGATTCGATGATTGGAGAAATGAAACTCCAGCCCGCCATATTCTTTGGCTCGTCTTGGACCCAAACGACTTTTGCGGGTGAACCATACTGAGTATGAATTTTCTTTAATGTGGATGGATCGGGAGGGAAGAGTTGTTCGACACGAACAATCGTAGTCGTCGTATCTTGGCGGGCCGTACGTTCGGCTTCTAAATCATAAAATACTTTTCCTGAACAAAGAATCAGGCGTTCAGTCTTAACCGCTGGAGTTGAATCAGTAATAATTGGTTGGAAGTCTTTATCGGTGAAATCTTCGAATTTACTGACGCAGGTTTTGTGACGAAGTAAGCTCTTCGGTGTGAGCACAATGAGAGGCTTGCGATGTTCCGACTTAACCTGGCGGCGTAAGGCGTGGAAAAGTTGAGCAGGGGTCGAAGGCTGAATCACTTGAATATTATTTTCAGCGCAAAGTTGGAGGTATCTCTCGAGTCGAGCTGAAGAGTGTTCAGGGCCTTGACCTTCGTAGCCGTGAGGAAGCAGAAGAACTAAGCCGCTGGTTTGACCCCATTTGGATTCAGCAGAAGCGATGAATTGATCGATAACGATTTGCGCACCGTTTGAAAAATCGCCGAACTGAGCTTCCCAAATCACCAATGAATCTGGGGCTTCTAATGAGTAACCGTAATCAAAGCCTAAGACGGCGTATTCAGATAGAGTTGAATTTACTAATTCAATCGATTCGCCACCCGGAACGGAATTGAGCGGACAATATTCAGCGTCATTCGACGGATCGTGAAGTACGGCGTGACGGTGTGAGAAGGTACCACGTTCGCAGTCCTGACCTGAAATACGAACAGGATGACCTTCGGCTAAGAGTGATCCAAAGGCTAAGCCTTCGCCCAGACTCCAGTCG
>CAIOLH010000052.1 GCA_903859115.1 uncultured Opitutia bacterium
GACATGCCTAAGTCGGGCACCATCACGACCACTTACTTTAACGACGACACCAACAGCCCACCTTCATTCCAGCGAGCAGACAATATTGTTAATTGGGTGAACAACTAAGCGGAAGTTTGTGTAGGCTTCATAGCTATCGCGAGTAAGGCGGATAGAAGCCACGCGATACCCAGAGTGGCAAGTGTATGCGAAAGCATATGCTCGCCACGTGCTATCTGATACAGGCCCATGACACCGCCCAAACCTAAGCCGATCCAAAGTCCAAGCTTACGGTAAGGTTGATTAAACCAAGCCCAGTAGAGACTGATCAAAGCCAGACCACCACTGGCGTGCCCAGCAGGAAATGCGTGGCAGGGATACCCCGCTGGCTTGCTTTGAAATAATAATAAATGCGGAAATGCTCCGCCATAATTGGTCAATTCCAATGGGGTCGCCATGTTCGTTATAGCACGGAGCTGAGTTGAAGTTACTGAGACCACAGCCATCGAGACGAAAACATAGATGGCCTGGCGGCGATTCATCCAACGTGGCGCAAGCTTAGGTAATAAAATAATTACTAATAAATAGACGGCGAATAAAATGATGAGGGCTTTAGGTCCATCATAGGCGAGAGTCTTACCCAAGAAATGATCGTGAGGAATCAGCCAATTTTTTCCGTTCCAGAAAAAAGACTGAAACCAGAAATCTACTTTTTCACCTGGGGCAAAAGGAAAACCAAAAAAGACAATCACCCCGGCTAAAAATAATGCCGGAGCGATGAGTCGTTTAAAACTAGTGGGCTGGGTTGAGTAATCCGCCATGATTAAAGAGTTCATCGGTGCCCTGATAATAGCGCAAGGCTTCATCGGTAGCGGCCGAATCCATTTTGTCTTTCTCAATGACTTTCAAACTACCCGTACCTAAATCTGCCCAGTATTGTTGAACCTGGCGCAAAGGCTTGAGTACCGTCAATAGGCCATTGGGACGAAGTACGGCCACTTTTTGATAGTTACTGATGAAGGCACGTGGCTGATAGTCGGGCTTCATCACATCGGTGCCCACAAAGCGCGACGTGTAAGAAATATTCATTAACCCTAAGAGTGTCGGAACCGTATCAATCTGACTCATCATTGGATTGAACACCTGAGGTTTAACTAATCCGGGGGCCCAAATGAAAAGTGGGATTTCATATTTTTTGATTTCCAGCTCTTGTTTACCCGCAACCGAAGCGCAGTGGTCGGCAACGATTACAAAAATCGTATTTTTAAACCAAGGTTTGGATTCTGCAGCTTTGAGAAATGCACCAATTGCATAATCCGTATACGCTACCCCGCCCTCGCGATTTTGTAATTTAGGATCAATCTTACCACTCGGCCAAGTATAAGGCCGGTGATTTGATGTGGTCATAACGAAATGATGAAATGGCTTACCCGCGGCGAAAGACTTATCCGCTTCATCGAGCGACCAATTTAAAGCGTCTTCATCACAGGCGCCCCAGGCATTTTCAAAAGTCGTTTTCTTTCCGACAGCCAACTGACGTGGTAAATCCACCACGCGATAACCGTTGGTAGAGAAGAAATAATTCATATTATCGAAGAAGCCATCGCCCCCGTAAATAAAGGCTGAATCGTATCCCTCGTGGTTAAGAACCGAACCTAAAGTGGTTAAGTTTTCACAGCCGCGACGACGCAGTACAGACTGACCAGGAATAGGTGGAATCGATAACGTTAAACCCTCCATCCCTCGCACCGTCCGTGTCCCCCCAGCGTAGCAGTGTCGGAACCATAATGACTCACGAGAAATGCGATCAAGGTTAGGTGTTAATTTTTGTGAGGCATAGGGATCAATCCCGTAACAACTTAAGAATTCAGCACTGTAGCTTTCCATGGTGATTTGGATCACATTATATTTTTGAGCTGAACCAGACGCTTTGATTTCACGTGTGATGTCTGCTTTTTTACTATCATTCGTTTCGGAAGTTAAAATTTCGCGTAATGCAGCCGGAGCGTTATCGCGTGAAGGATAGAAGCGACGCCATTCTAATTGATTGGCCCAAAACGCGGTTAAGAAAGAGTACTCACCATTCTTAGCGATTTCTGTTTCATAACTATTAGCAAAACTCGGTTGAATATCGCCCATGTGACGCAAGCCAGCGACGACGCGTTCACCAAAGCCCGAATCGGCATCCGAAGACTTCTTTAGATCATGTTTCCCTACAAAATAGCTATATGTAGGTATAATGAGAACTGGCACAGCCAGTACCAGTGGCGTCCACCAACGTGGGGTAGAATCATTAGCCACCCCCTCCGACCATAGCTGTGTGTAACCGCACTTACGCCAGAGGAAATAAAACCCGGCTGCGAGTGAGAATACCGCTAAAAAGATGAGCGGCATGTTGTATGACTCGCGAATATTTTTAACCACTTCGCTCGTATAAACTAAATAATCAACCGCGATAAAGTTGAAGCGAACAGCGAACTCTTGCCAAAAAAGAATTTCGGAAATTTTCCAGAAAGTGAAAAGAAAAACCCCGAAACACCAAAGAGGAATTAAAAATAAACGAAAACGCTCCGACTTACAAAAACTACTGATGAGCGCAAAAGGGATGGCAAAAAATCCTGCCATCGCGATGTCGAAAATAAATCCGATTAAAACAGCCGCAAAAGTCGTCCAAGACCAAGTGACTTCAGATGCTGAGGTAACGAGAAAACCTAGGCGCAAAACGGTTCCTAAAATAATATAAGTTAAGGCCAGTAACCACGCTCCTCCTTGTCGTGATCGGATTTTTTGGAGAAGGAAATTTTGCATATTCAAAGTTAATGGGGGTAACCTAAAAGAGCGAGGGGACTCAGCATTTATTTAGGCGGGAGGAACTTCGTCAATGCCTGAACCGCCGCCGGGTCGACACCGCCCAATGCGCTTGATTGAGAGCCATGAACCCTTGAATAAACCGTGCGTTTTCAGGGCAATTACTGCGTAGGCGGAGCAACTGGGATGAAATCGACAACCTGAACATGGCACTAACCAGTGTAACGGTTTTGAAACGAAACGTTGATAAAAATAAATCGGCAGCAGAGCCAACCAAACCACTGCACTGCGAAAACGATTCATCATTTTATTTCACCGTCGATTTAATCGCCGTCGTATAAATTTTCACCAAGCTAGCAAAAGATTTTCTGAGGATGCTAGGACGGGCAATTAAAACACATTCCCAGCCATCAGGTAAAAGTTGAGCGTCGTTACGAAAGAGTTCTCGAGCTAAGCGCTTCGCACGGTTCCGATTCACGGCTAGGGGAATACTTTTCTTGGCCACCACCACGGCAAATCTTGCCTTAGTTTCAGGGGATCGACCCTGGCCAAGATTCAAAAGAAAAGGCCCGCAGTCGAGCCGCGAGCCATTTTGGCGGAGACGCGAGAAATCGGCTGAAGCACGAATTCGACGCTCCCGCGGGAGACGCATCGAATTAGGATGCGCCGAGGCGCTTGCGACCAATCTTACGGCGATTAGCGAGAACTTTGCGACCACCAGGGGTCTTGGAACGAGCACGGAAACCGCACTTACGAGCGCGGGAAATCTTGGATGGACGGTAGGTGGGTTGCATAAATTTAGATGCAATACCCAAATAGACCCCGCCAAAAGTGTCAAGCCCCACACTTCCCTTCTTGGCAGATAGCTATTTTTAATGAAGATACGGCAATATGAGTCCAGATAAAGCCCCTTTACGCCCACCTCCCGTCAAGGCTTACGAGAATGAGGAATTCTTGTTAAGCCCTCAGGCGCGCACCCTACGAGTGATGGCCGAGCTCACCGAGCCCTACCATCGCTTCAAGAAATACGGTGTACGCAATACGGTCGTGATGTTTGGTTCCGCACGCACCCTCCCCATCGATCGCGCCCAAAAAGAACTCGAAGATGTGAAGGTGGCTATTACGAAAGGTGAGATCAGTCCTTCTGAAGCGAAGGCGCGATTACGCCTCGCTGAAATTAATTTAAAGAGCGCACCATTCTACGAAGCCTGTCGCGAATTGTCTAAAGAGATGACCGAGTGGTCGATGAGTTTACCCGAGTGGCAGAGATTCTTTATTTGCTCCGGTGGCGGACCTGGAATCATGGAAGCTGCGAATCGCGGAGCCAAAGAAGCCCACGGTCGCTCCATCGGCCTAGGTATCGCTTTACCCTTTGAACAAGAGCATAATCCTTACGTTACGCCTGAATTAGATTTAGAATTCCACTACTTCTTCGTTCGTAAATATTGGTTCCTTTATTTAGCTAAAGCGCTCGTCGCATTTCCTGGTGGCTTCGGTACTTTCGATGAACTCTTCGAAATGTTGACACTGATTCAAACAGGCAAAACTAAAAAATATTTCCCAATCTTACTTTACGGTTCCGATTTCTGGAAACGCGTGACCGACTTCGAAGTCTTCCACGAATGGGGTATGGTCTCTCCTGAAGATCGTGGACTCTATATCTACGTCGACTCAGTTAAAGAAGCTCGCGATCACTTGATTCAAATCATCACCGATAAGTATCTCAAAGAAGACGGCTTATCGTAATCCACGATGTCCTTAAATCTAGTTACAGATATAATCTATCTTCTAATTGGATTGGGCGTTGCGTATGCTTGGTTTAGCGAGTACCAGAAACGTCAGCGCAATCCTGGACCTGAACTCTTTTGGCCAGGCACCACGCGGGCCCCTATTTCAGGCATCCTAATCACTGTTTCAGGCATTCTGCTGCTGACCATCGCCGAAACCTGCGCCGAGATTCATTTTCAAGTCAGCGCTCATCAGTCGGTCGGTAATTTACATATTCTCGGAGCGACTATGGGCGCTGCCATCGTTGAAGAAATGGTCTTTCGAGGATTCGTCGCACCCAGTGATTTAAGAGGCGTTAAACTTTTAGGCCTCATCATCATCGGCTCGCTCATTTTTAGTGTGATTCACGGATTTGATTTTAGCACGGTCCAAGGAAGAATCAGCCTCATCGCTACTTTCTTTATCTCAGTTTGGTTATACCTCGGACGCTACAATCCTCTCAATCCCGAGCGTTCGATCCTTCCCTGCTTAATTGGCCACGTCGTGCGCAACCTTGCAGTCTTTGGCGTGAAATGGTCTCAGGGTTTCGTTGATCTCCATTCATGAAATCACCGAAGACACTGAGTGACTGGACTCAAGGTGTTATCACGCATTCAGCTGAATCTACTGAAGAGCTGGCAAAAGAATTTGCACAGCTTCTTCCGGCCGACACCACGCTAGCACTGGAAGGTGATTTAGGAGTCGGCAAAACCACTTTTGTTCGTGGACTGGTTAAAGGGTTTGGTATCACCGAAGACATCACCAGCCCCTCATTCTCTTTGCTCAATGTTTATAAGGGTAAACGTATGATTTTTCACGTCGACGCGTATCGACTCACCCAAGCTTCGAGCTTTGATGATTTGATGATTTGGGATTCAGCTGTTAGTCCTTGGAATGTGATCGTTGAGTGGCCTGAGAAAGTTGCCGCACGACTCCCACGTTCCCTGTGGAAACTAAAAGCCACCATCCTTGCGGACGGTGGCCATCAGTTTACGCTCAGCGTAAATTAAACTTACTGCTTACCGAAACGCTTGCGCTCGTTTTCCGTGAGGTAACGTTTACGCATGCGGATGAAGTTAGGAGTCACTTCCACTAATTCGTCTGACTCGATATACTCTAAGCAATTTTCGAGAGACATTTGGCGCATCGGTTTAATCTTCGCCATGTCGTCCGAACCAGAGGCACGAACGTTGGAAAGCTTCTTGTTAATGACCAAGTTAATTTCGAGGTCATTATCCTTACAGTGTTCGCCGACGACTTGGCCCATATAAATTTCGTCAGTAGGCTTCACGAAGAAGTCACCGCGGTCATAAAGACGGTCGAGTGAGTATGAGGTCACTTGACCTCCTTCACCACTGATCATCACACCAGCAGCACGGCGAGGAGCATCACCCTTCACTGGCTCATAACCCAATAAATTGTGGTACATCACGGCTTCACCACGGGTGGTGGTGAGCATCATGGTACGCAGACCGAACAGTGAACGAGAAGGGATTTTGAATTCCATGTGAATCCAACCGCTGGTACCAGCCTTGGCATCCATCGTACGTAATTCACCACGGCGACTGAGAACGAGCGCCATCACATCACTCTGTGAAGCTTCGGGGCAATCGACTGCCAATGTTTCCACTGGCTCGCATTCTTTGCCGTCGATCTGCTTCATGATTACCTGAGGCTTACCGACAGAAAGTTCATAACCTTCGCGACGCATGGTTTCGATTAACACGCCTAAGTGCATCAAGCCACGACCAGAAACCTGGAACGCATCAGCACCTGGTTCACGATCAACGCGAAGCGCTACATTCTTTTCGAGTTCTTTAGTAAGACGCTCACCGACCTGACGGCCTGTGACGAATTTTCCATCGCGACCCGCAAAAGGTGAATCGTTAACACGGAACGCCATCGTCACAGTAGGTTCGTCTACTTTAACCGGAGGCATTGCCTTGGGGCTTTCGATATCAGTAATTGTCGCACCAATTTCAACGTGGTCTAAACCGATTACAGCACAGATGTCACCTGCAGTGACTTCTTCTGCTTTCACACGACCCAAGGCTTCGAAGACTTCAACTTCGAGGGTGCGTTGTTTAAATTGTTCGCCAGCTCGGTTGATGAGCATGACCGGCATGGAAGGCTTAACGCGTCCAGCCGTTACACGACCCACAGCGATACGACCCACGTAATCACTGTACAGAATAGCGGTAACCATGATTTGCAGAGGGTTGGCCAGCGCTTCTTCGCGGCTCTTGAATCCTGCGGCAGCACCACGTGATGAACCCTCAGCATAAGGCTCAGGAATATGATCAACGATAGCGTAGAAGAGTTCTAATAAATCTTTCGGACGTTTACCTTCTTCAGTCTTCGCACGATCTATGGTGGCCCAACCGTCACGACCTGAAGCGTAGACTACTGGGAAATCGAGAGCGGATTCAGGAGCGTCGAGCGCTACGAGTAAGTCGAAGATTTCATTCACGACGGCATCAGGACGAGCCGAAGGTTTATCGATTTTGTTAACGACTACGATTGGCTTAAGGCCTAGTGCTAAAGCTTTCGATAATACGAAACGTGTTTGAGGCATTGGGCCTTCGAATGAGTCGACCACGAGTAAACAACCGTCAGCCATATTTAAGACGCGTTCAACTTCGCCACCGAAGTCAGCGTGACCAGGGGTATCGATTAAATTAATTTTATATTCATCTTTGTTGCGCGGATCGGTCCAGCGAATGGAACAATTTTTTGCAGTGATGGTGATACCACGTTCGCGCTCGAGATCGCCCGAGTCCATGATTAGGCCGTGCTGACCACCAGCGAGCTTGTCGAGGTCTTCAGTACGGAACATACCGGACTGATAAAGTAAGCGGTCGGTCAGGGTAGTTTTTCCGTGGTCGACGTGCGCAATGACTGCAATGTTACGTAATTTCATCTGTTAAAAGTCCTACGCATAGGAAAAATCGCTCCCCCGCAAGGGGATAAAACAATTGTGGCAAAATGGTGACGGCTAAAACCCGATTTTTGGCTCGATTAGGCCAATCCGTCGCGCACTAAAACAGCTTCAGAATCGAGGTTTCGACCCATAAAATCGTGGAAAATCTTATCAGCAGGCTCAGAATTACCCTTCGAAAGAACCTTTTCCCTAAGTTCCCTGCCCACTTTAGAATTTAATACCCCCTCTTTGAGGAAACGGGTAAAGGCATCTGCCTCCAAAGCCTCGGCCCATTTATAAGAATAATATCCGGCAGCATACCCTGTAGCATCGGAGAAGAGGTGACTGAAACGACGAGCCATCGAAGGCACGCGCTGCGAAGTGCGAGTCTGCCAAGACGCCATCGCATCGTTCCAATGTTTATCGAGATCCGCATTTTTGAGTTCGTTCGCACGAATGTGTAAATCTAAATCTAATTTAGAAAAACA
>CAIOLH010000053.1 GCA_903859115.1 uncultured Opitutia bacterium
CGGGCAGGGCTCCCACATTCTGTGAGTATTTTTTATACCCAGGAATCACTGCACCTGCCACGACGTAGCGTAGGCCTAAGTCTTGTGCTAATTTAACCACTTTTAATACGGCATATTCAAAAACATTTTCGCCACGATGTTCTTTGTCGATCACACCCGAGGCGATGTAGAGCGCATTCTTATTGGTCAGGCTACAATCGCCGAACATCCCGTGGTTTGTCACTTTATCCCAAGTCGTGAACTGTCCGACTGATGTAGGGGAATAAAACATCGGCATCGTGGTAATGGTGGCGATGGCTTTTTCTTCACCGCTCGGTAGATTTTTATAAATTAGAAAAAATCCTTTCGAAAATTTCTCAATACGGGCGATGAATTTATCTGCACTGGCTCTTCCCGCTTCGGGCCAACTTTTTTCGACTTCTAAAATTTGGGAAAGATCAGCAATCTCGGGGTTTTTACTGTGTAGAGACATAATAATGCGCTTACGATTTACAGTAATTCTGAACATCGGCAACCACTTTAACAAAGTCTACTTTGAGAGGTTTTCAGCCTTGCCGTTAGGGCAAATCGTCCAAAATAAGTAATTCATCTATGGCTGAAAATGTTTTAATCCTCGGAACTGGTTGTGCGGGTTTAACCGCCGCGATTTACGCTGCGCGTGCAGGCTTAAGTCCACTGGTCCTCGAGGGCGGTCAGCCCGGTGGTCAATTGACCACGACCTCAGAGGTCGAAAATTTTCCTGGCTTCGTTCACGGCGTCGACGGTAACGAATTGATTACTAATATGAAAGCTCAGGCCGAACGCTTCGGTGCACGTTTTGCTTGGGATCGAATTGAAAAAGTAGATTTTTCTGGAGCCACTAAAAAACTCGTCGGCGGAGAAGCCACCTACGAAGCCAAGGCAGTCATTATCGCCACGGGAGCCTCGCCTCGCCTCATGGGCATTCCCGGTGAGAAAGAATACTACGGCGGTAATGGAGTGACGACCTGTGCTACTTGTGATGGTGCGTTTTATCGCAACGTTCCAGTTGTCGTTGTGGGTGGTGGTGACTCTGCTTGTGAAGAGGCTTTATTTTTAACCCGCTTTGCTTCCAAAGTAATTCTAATTCACCGTCGTGATAAATTCCGTGCCTCTGAAATCATGGTACAACGCGTTAAGTCTCACGAAAAAATTGAACTCGCCCTCAATTGCACTCCTCTTGAAATTTTAGGCGGTGTGGATGGTAAAGTTCACACGATTAAAGTAAAAGAAGCAGACGGAAAAACCCGTGAAATCTCCTGTAAATGTGTGTTTATTGCCATTGGACACATTCCTAATTCTCAACCCTTTACTCCCGCCTTAAAGGTTGATGAGAACGGTTACCTTGTCGCTGAAGCCAATACCGTGAATACTCAAGTACCCGGTGTTTTCGTGGCAGGTGATTGTGCCGATCACGTTTACCGTCAGGCCATCACCGCAGCAGGTATGGGTTGTCGCGCGGCGATTGAAGCAGAACGTTGGTTATCCGAGCACGTCAGCTAAGCGTCTCTTCACTCATATAAAAAATAAGGTGCGAATAATCGCACCTTATTTTTTGAGAGGCTGACGAGAGTTTATTTCGTCAGAATTTCCATCGCCGATTTCTTCTGAGGAATAAACGGCAACACGTGTTCGGTGTAAGGAACAACAACGTCGAGCAAGTAAGGACCGTCGTGATCAAGCATTTCACGAATAGCATCACGAAGATCTTCGCGCTTCATCACTTGTCGTGCTTTAATGCCGAAGCCGTTGGCGATCTTTACAAAGTCAGGATAGAGTCCGGCTGGATTGTCGGGGCTACCAATATTGGATGCATCACCTAAAATGGTGTGACCGCGAACGCCGGCGTAGAATCGATCTTCCCACTGAACCACCATACCCAAGTGTTGGTTGTTAAGAATAAGAATTTTGGCATTAATCTTTTCAATTTTCATACACGCCAATTCTTGGATGTTCATGAGGAACGAGCCGTCGCCGTCGATATCGATGACCTGCTTTTTGGGGCAGGCTACTTTAGCGCCAATCGCGGCCGGCAGGCCGAAGCCCATCGTTCCAGCGCCTAAGGAGCTAATGAAAGTGCGTGGTTTATTGAATTGGTAGTACTGCGGGGCCCACATTTGGTGTTGGCCTACGCCCGTTGAGATAATCGCTTCACCTTTGGACTCCTCATAGAGCATTTCGATGGCTTCTTGAGGTAAGATATGCTTCGAGCCCTTGCGGTCGTAGCTGAAAGGGAAGGGATGTTCCTTTTTCCAGCCATTGATGGTGGTGTACCACTTCTTGAGATCAGGCTTTTTAAAATTCTTTTTCGTCAGAGCGGTGAGACGTTTAAGCGCGTGCTTAACATCCGAGTGAATCGGATAATCAGCGAATTTATTTTTGTGGTGTTCGGAACGATCGATGTCGATGTGGACAATCGTTGCGTCGGGCGCAAATTTTTCAATCGCACCGGTGATACGGTCGTCAAAGCGTGCGCCGAGTACGATGAGTAAGTCGCTCTTACAAACTGCCCAGTTGCCGGCGACCGTGCCGTGCATACCGTACCAGTAAAGTGATTGTGGATGGTTGGCCGGGAAGGCGCCCAAGCCCATCAGCGTTGAAGCTACAGGAATGTTGGTTGCTTCAGCGAATTCCATTAATTCTTTGTGAGCGTCGCCCGAAAGAATACCGCCACCGATGTATAAAACTGGCTGGGAAGATTTTTCAATTAAGCGAATAATCGTTTCGAATTGTGCGTCACCAGGCTTAGGCGGAACGGCTAAACCAGGGATGGACACATCGTCGATTGACTTAGGAAATACGGGTACAAACTCTACTTGTTGTACGTCTTTAGGAATATCGATAACGACAGGGCCTGGGCGTCCGGTGGTCGCAATTTTGAAAGCCTTGTACATGATCATAGGCAGCTCTTCGTAATTTAATACGAGGAAGGAGTGCTTCACGATAGGAAGAGTCATTCCATAGAAATCAGTTTCTTGGAAAGCGGCACGGCCGATGAATTGTTGGTAAACTTGTCCAGTAATGCAGATGAGAGGAATGCTGTCCATGTGTGCATCAGCAATCGCAGTAACTAAGTTCGTAGCACCAGGACCTGAAGTCGCCATACACACACCAGGTTTTCCTGTGGCGCGTGAGTAACCGTGAGCCATGAATGCTCCGCCTTGTTCGTGACGAGGTAGGATGGTGCGAATTTTTTTGGAACGGGTGAGACCTTGGTGAAGTTCCATCGAGGCACCACCTGGGTAAGCGAAGATCGTGTCGACGCCGAGATTCTCGAGGCAGCGGACCATGACATCACAACCGCGCATTTTCACGCCGGTGGTGGCGGAAGAGGTGGATTTTGTTTTAGAGGTCGATTGCTTCGCAGCGTTCTTTTTTGTCATGGTCGATTGGCGGGATGTTTACCGCAGGGAATGGGTTAGAAAAGGTGTGCAAGGCGAAGGGGCAAGTGTGAATAACCCCGGAGGGTCAAAAACATCCGATTTATGCCAATTAGGGCCAAATTTGACCCTATTTTTGCCTAAAACTTAGTGTTTTATGTGCTTCAATCCTGCAACCGAAATAGGGGAGGTCATGCCGGCCTGCAGATAGGCATGTCCGGCGACGACTGCCGACTTTAAATCTTTTCCGAGGGCGAGGTGCGCGGTGATCGCTGCCGATAAAGTGCAGCCACTTCCGTGAGTATCAATTTCTTTGATGCGTTTTGCTTTGAGCACAAAAGTTTTTCCATCGGGCCAAGCGAGAACGTCAATCAGTTCATCGCCTTGTGCATGGCCACCTTTTAGTAAAAACGGGACGCGGTAAAGTTGAGCTAGTTCGCGTGCTTCGGTTTCGCAGTTGCTACCGCCGGTTGCAGTTTTACCCAATAAAATCGAGGCTTCATCGAGATTGGGGGTCACTAAAGTCGCTAATGGAATCAGGCTTTTTTTAACCGCTTCAACGGCATCGGGTGATAAAAGACAGGCACCACTTGAGGCGACCATGACGGGGTCGACCACGCTAGGAATTTTTGTGGAGCTAATTAATTGAGCGACGGCTTCGACGATTTCTTTGTTCAGTAACATCCCTGTTTTGAGGGCTCGCGGTTGAAAATGACGAATCACTTGTTGGCATTGCTCGATGACAAAGCCTGCAGGGGTAGCTTGAATTCCGCTCACGCCTGTTGGATTTTGAGCAGTTAAACAAGTGATTGCGGTGGTTCCGTAGACTCCATTGGCCGCAAATGTTAGTAGATCCACCTGAATGCCGGCACCTGCTCCACTATCGGAACCTGCAATAGTGAGTGCCGAAGTTAACCCATTATTTTGGCTGTGATATTGATTATCGGATTTCATCTTTGGTTATTTAACTTAGCCAGCCACACCCTTAAATAAGAATTGTTATTTGTAATTTACAACAATAACAAAGGTAAAACACCGAATTGAATCCAGATAACAAAAGTTTATCACAAAGGCGCTACATCACTTCAGATGCACAGGCTGCTTTGGAGCGTTTAGTCGTCGGCCGTGAGTGTAATAATTTTGATACTTTTAGCAGTGCCAGAAAAGCCATGGCATATCTTGTTTTGTTAAAATTAGGTTTAATCAGCGCGACGGTAAAAGAGGTTCCTGGTCGATCCTACCCCGAGGTGACCATTCACAGTGTCACTCCGCTGGGAAAAAAAACTTACGAGAACCAAACTAATTATAAGGAAAAGACTTCCGCGAAAATACCACAAATTTTAGTCGCATTAACTTTGGTTGGAATGGTTGTTATTATTCTCTTAAAGTTTTTGAAAATCATCTAAGGCTTGGTCTTCCTTTAGTTTTATTATAGGGAGGATTAAGATTTTCTAATGCCCCATCATTATTTTGGCGTTATGAGTGGATATGAAGGATAGGATAGCCCCAAATCCGTTGACACCTTCGAGTGCTTTCTTCTTCTATTAATTCCCCTAAAGTCCATCGGCTTGCCGTTGGACTGCTCATTTTCTCACACCAAACATCCCCATGGCAAAAAACAAAAAAAGTAATCATTCACCGAAAACTAAATCTACAAAAGTAGTTTACACTTGGGGAGGTGGCAAAGCCGATGGCGATGGTTCCATGAAAGCTCTTCTCGGTGGCAAAGGTGCTAACCTCGCTGAAATGACCCGCATCGGTCTGCCAGTTCCTCCAGGTTTCACTATCACCACAGAAGTTTGTACCTACTACTACGCTAACAAGCGCACTTATCCTTCCACGCTCCAAGCACAAATGGAAGCCGGTGTTAAAAATATGGAGAACTTGATGGGTACGAAATTTGGTGCAACGCAAGGCATGCCTCTCTTGGTTGCCGTTCGCTCGGGTGCTCGTGACTCCATGCCTGGTATGATGGACACGATTTTAAATCTTGGTTTGAACGATCAATCGGTCATCGCCCTCGAGAAGGCCACGAACAATTCCCGTTTTGCTTGGGATTGCTACCGTCGCTTCATTCAAATGTATGGTGACGTTGTACTCGGCGTACAAAAACGCGAAGGCGAAGATCACGAGCCTTTCGAAACCGTCATCGAAGAATTTAAACACGAAAAATATGACGGAGATATCGAAGACTCTAAACTGACAGCCGCTGACCAACAAGAACTGGTGAAGCGTTTTAAAGCTTTAGTTAAAGAGCGCACTGGTCGTGTTTTCCCTCACGACCCCTGGGAGCAACTCCGCGGTGCCGCAGGTGCTGTTTTCAGTTCATGGATGAATGACCGCGCGATTGTTTATCGCCGCAAATACAATATCCCTGCCGAGTGGGGTACCGCCGTTAACGTTCAAGCGATGGTGTTTGGTAACACCGGCGAACATTCCGGTTCAGGCGTCGCTTTCACTCGTAATCCTGCGAACGGTGTCGACGAGTTCTACGGAGAGTTTTTAGTGAATGCCCAAGGTGAAGACGTTGTCGCTGGCGTTCGTACTCCTGAGCCCGTGATTAAATTAAAGAACGTGATGCCTAAGAGCTACGAACAGTTATTAAAGGTACGTCAGATTCTCGAGAAGCACTTTAAAGACGTCCAAGATATCGAGTTCACCGTTCAAGAAGGTAAGCTCTATATGTTGCAGACTCGCAATGGTAAGCGCACTGCGGCCGCTGCACTCAAGTTCGCTGCCGATATGGTGAAGTCTAAACTCATCGATTGGGAAACAGCGATTCTGCGTAATCCTGCTGACCAATTAGAACAATTGTTAGCTCCGATTTTTGACGTTAATGATGTCAAAAAGGCTAAAGCGATTGCCACAGGCTTACCTGCGGGACCGGGTGCTGCTACTGGACGCATTTATTTCAATGCTGAACGTGCAGTTATCGCTGCCGATAAAGGCGAAAAAGTTTTATTAGTACGTGTCGAAACATCCCCGGAAGATCTTCGTGGTATGATTGCCGCTGAAGGTATTCTCACGGCTCGTGGTGGTGTTTCATCGCACGCCGCACTGGTTGCCCGTCAAATGGGTAAAGTCTGCGTCTGTGGTGCCGCTGCGGTACATATCGACTACGACAAAAAAATTGCGACCATTGCTGGTCATAAGTTTAAAGAAGGGGATTACTTATCCATCGATGGCACAGCGGGAACTGTTTACGCCGGACAAATCAAGACCGCGCCTTCCGAAATTATCGCAGGCCTTCTTAATAATGATAAGAATGCTCAGAAGACCGAGAAATATAAAAATTATGTGCAGTTAATGAATTGGTGTGCGCAGGCCACCCGCCTGCAGGTTCGCACCAATGCTGACAATCCAGAGCAGACCAAACAGGCGGTCGCGTTTGGCGCTCAAGGTATCGGCTTAACTCGCACCGAACACATGTTCTTCGAAGGAAATCGTATCGATGCGGTGCGCGAAATGATTCTCGCCGACTCACTTGAAGGTCGTCGTAAAGCTCTCGCCAAGATTCTTCCTTATCAGCGCGAAGATTTCATTGGTATCTTCAAAGCACTCAACGGTCTTCCTGCGACTATTCGTTTACTCGATCCGCCCTTACACGAATTCGTTCCTCATGATGATAAAGCCCAAGCCTTATTAGCTAAGAAACTCGGAATTTCTAAGGAAAAAGTGATCGCCCGCGTCCATGCCTTGCACGAATTCAATCCGATGCTTGGTCACCGCGGTTGCCGCTTAGGTATCGCTTATCCTGAAATTACCGAAACACAGGCGCGCGCTATTTTTGAAGCTGCTGCCTTTGTGATGAAGAAGGGTATCAAAGTTAAACCCGAAGTCATGGTACCTCTCGTTGGCTACAAGCGCGAATTAGACTTACAAGTCGAAGTCATCCATCGCGTTGCGGCCGAAGTCCAAGCGGAGAAGAAAGTGAAGATTGCTTATTCGGTTGGCACAATGATTGAGGTTCCTCGCGGTGCCTTAACTGCTGACGAAATTGCACACACTGCTGAGTTCTTCAGCTTCGGTACCAATGATCTCACGCAGACTACACTCGGTGTATCTCGTGATGACATGGGTAACTTCCTCGGTGCTTACACTGAAAATGAAATCTTCAAAAAGAATCCGTTCGCGAGCCTCGATCAGACTGGCGTTGGCCAATTAGTGAAGATTGCCATCGAGAAGGGCCGTCAAACCCGTCCTGATATTAAACTCGGTATCTGTGGTGAACACGGTGGTGAGCCTGAGTCCGTTAAGTTCTGTCACCGCGTAGGCCTGTCTTACGTTTCTTGTTCGCCTTACCGCGTACCTGTTGCTCGCCTTGCCGCCGCCCAAGCTGCGATTGAGGAAAAACGTGCAGCTAAGAAATAGTCTAGTAGCCTAATCCTGTAAATAGGGGCGAATCGAAAGATTCGCCCCTATTTTATGCCCATAAATAATGGGAATAAAAATTATTGAGTTTTGTATCGTCCAACCGACCCCCTTTCCGACAAGGTAATGGGCAGACATGAATCGACTTTATGTAGAAAAGAAACCCGCGTTTAGGTCTGAGGCCGATGCACTTCTACATGATGTAAAGGACTCTCTTCGTCTCCAAAATTTAGAGTCTATCCGGATTTTACAACGCTACGATATCGAGGGCGCGAGCGAAGCTTCTATACAAAAAGCCATACCTACTGTTTTTGCTGAACCACCGGTCGACGATGTTTACTTAGAAAACTTTCCAATTTCATCTGACGAAACAGTTTTCGGAGTCGAATATCTACCTGGTCAATTTGATCAACGTTCAGACTCCGCCGCTCAGTGTTTACAAATTGTCGGTGGCGGTGATCGTCCGACCGTCGCGACAGCTCGAGTTTATTTAGCTAAAGGCAAATTAACGACCGAAGAGATTAATAAGTTAAAAAAATATTTAATTAATCCAGTCGACTCCCGAGAGGCCGATTTAGCTAAACCCAATTCTATTCGTCGAAAAGCCCCAGAGCCATCCGCAGTTCCTGCGATTAAGAATTTTTTAGTTAAGTCAGTACAAGAACTCACTGTACTGCGCAAAGACCTCGGATTGGCGATGTCGGATGCAGATCTTCTTTTCTGCCAAAATTATTTTATCAAAGAAGCGCGCCGCGAGCCCACTTTGACGGAGTTAAAATTACTCGATACTTATTGGTCGGATCACTGTCGCCACACTACATTTCTCGCTGAATTAACGGCGGTTGAATTCGCGCCTTCGCCTTTACTGGAACCTTTTCGCTTAGCTTGGGAAAAATATAAGCAAGTGCGCCTGGGTCTTAATCGCCAAGGCAAAGCGATTTGTTTGATGGATATTGCGACCATCGGCGCACGTGAATTGAAACGTCGTGGCTTACTCGATGATCAGGAAGAGTCGGAAGAAGTTAACGCAGCGTCGATTGTGGTACCGGTCGAAATTGACGGAAAAATTGAAGAGTGGTTGGTGATGTTTAAAAACGAAACACATAATCACCCCACAGAAATTGAGCCTTTTGGTGGTGCCGCCACTTGTTTAGGGGGTGCCATTCGCGATCCGCTTTCGGGTCGCTCTTATGTTTATCAGGCGATGCGTGTGACGGGTGCGGCTAATCCGTTAACCCCTTACGACCAAACTCTGCCTGGAAAACTTCCTCAAAGCAAAATCACTCGTGGAGCTGCTGCAGGATATTCTTCCTATGGAAATCAAATCGGTCTAGCGACCGGATTAGTTTCAGAACACTATCATCCTGGATATGTAGCCAAGCGAATGGAGGTTGGTGCAGTGGTCGCTGCTGGACCCCGCGAGTGCGTTCGTCGCGAAGTTCCTTCGCCTGGTGATGTGATTGTATTAGTCGGCGGCAGAACCGGTCGCGATGGCGTCGGTGGTGCTACAGGTTCATCAAAAGAACATACTGAAACAGCCTTACAAAATTCAGCCGAGGTTCAAAAAGGCGATGCTCCTACCGAACGAAAACTCCAACGTCTTTTCCGTGATGCTACAGTCAGTAAACTCATTAAACGTTGCAATGATTTCGGTGCGGGTGGTGTTTCGGTTGCTATCGGCGAGCTGGCTCCATCGCTTCACATTCATCTCGATCGAGTTCCTTTAAAGTACGATGGTTTAGATGGAACTGAAATCGCGCTGTCCGAATCGCAAGAGCGCATGGCCGTGGTTTTGGATGCTAAAGACGTTGCTCAATTTATTTCTGCAGCTCAGCGCGAAAATCTCGAAGCGGTTTTAGTGGCTGATGTCACGGATACCGGACGACTTATCATGGAGTGGCGCGGACAACGCATTGTAGATATTACCCGTGACTTTTTAGATACCAACGGCGTGAGTCAGTCAGCGATGGCATCTGTGGTGGCTCCTGATTCTAATAATCATCCATTTTTATCTAGCTCAAAGCCACTCAGTGCTGACGAATTTAAAAAGGCATTATCGAGTCTCACTCTTGCTGCACAACGTGGGATGGGTGAACGTTTTGATTCATCGATTGGTGCAAATACGGTTCTCCATCCGTTTGGTGGATTAACACAGACCACGCCGCAAGATGCGATGGTCGCGAAATTGCCTATTTTAAAAGGCGAAACCGATGTTTGTACGATTATGACTTACGGATTTAATCCCGAGGTCGCTCAGTGGTCGCCCGGACATGGTGCAGTTTGCTCGGTGGTTGAATCGCTCGCTCGCATTACCGCCGCTGGTGGAAACCCACTGCGTGCGCGTTTAACTTTCCAGGAGTATTTTGAAAAATTAGGTAATGATTCCAAGCGCTGGGGAAAACCCTTGGTTGCATTGTTGGGTGCACTCGATGCGCAACTTGAATTTGGTACAGCTGCCATCGGAGGTAAGGACAGTATGTCGGGTTCGATTAAAGATCTCGATGTTCCACCTACGCTGGTTTCATTTGCGATTGTGCCTAGTAAGTCTGGCGAAGTGACTTCTGCAGAATTTAAAAAATCAAATTCAGTAGTCATACTCGTGGATGTACCACGAACCGAATCTTTATTGCCCGATTTGAAACTAGCTAAAAAACAGTGGGCCGCCGTGCATAGTTTAATGAAGCAGGGCAGGGTTTTAGCTGCCTCAGCGGTGAGAACTGGTGGTATTGCTCATACGCTTGCGCGCATGTCTTTTGGTAATCGAGTCGGGGTGTCTCTTACTGCTGCCCCCTCTGTTGACTTCTTAGTACCCAGCTACGGATCCATTATTTTAGAAGTAGAGTCGACGGTTGATCTTAGCGAATTATCCTACCGTATTTTAGGAAAGACCCAGTCGGCTCCCGTTATTTCATGGCCAGGTGTAAATGTATCGATTGATGAACTATTAAAAATTAATGAAAGTGTTTTAGAACCTATTTTCCCGACCAAAGCGAATGAACCTGCGGGTGAACCACTGACTTTTAATTTCGATACTCGTTTAATTCATAAGCCGAAAGTCAGAGTAGCTCGTCCAAGAGTTATCATTCCTGTTTTTCCTGGTAGTAATTGTGAGTATGATACTGCTAGAGCATTTAACCAAGCCGGTGCTGAGTCTGAAATTCTGGTCTTAAGAAATGGTGATGCTGAATCGTTAACTCAGTCACTCCAAGCTTTCGCTGAAGCCATTAAACGTTCACAAATCCTCATGATTCCTGGTGGATTCTCGGCCGGGGATGAGCCTGATGGTTCAGGTAAATTTATTGCAGCGGTACTTAAGTCGCCAGTCGTACGTGATGCGACGATGGACCTATTGAAATCCAGAGAAGGTTTAATTCTCGGCATTTGTAATGGATTCCAAGCACTCATTAAGACTGGCTTGGTTCCGTATGGTGAAATTCGTGATGTTGATCACCACGCTCCCACTTTATTTTATAATTACATCGCTCGACATATTTCTCGTTACGCCTACACGCGTGTGGCATCTGTGAAATCACCTTGGCTCTCTAAGATGTCGGTTGGACAACAACACACCATTCCGTTTTCACACGGAGAGGGTAGGTTTGTGGCTTCGCCGGGAATGATTGATGAATTAGCCCGCCACGGACAAATCACTTTTCAATATTGTGATTCCGTTGGTCAACCTTCGCACAAAATTGATTTCAATCCGAATGGATCCATTCATGCGATTGAAGGTATTACCAGTCCTTGTGGACGGGTTTTAGGTAAGATGGGTCACGGTGAGCGTCGCGGACGCGATGTTGCTAAGAATATTCCTGGTAGTAAATATCAGCCACTGTTTGAAGGTGGCGTAGACTATTTTAGTTAACTCCTTAATTTCTTGAACGCAGCTAAAGCCCGGTCTCGGCCTTCAGTAAGT
Source organism: uncultured Opitutia bacterium (assembly GCA_903859115.1). The sequence goes on from CAIOLH010000053.1 coordinate 11,686, forward strand.
CCAATGGCTGGAACTGGATAATTCTTACCGAGTACGACGCCGGCCTTTGCTAAAACATCGGCTGGTGCATCCCAGGGCTTGTGAATCCACTCAGCAGGCATCTTGGCTAACTCTGGGACATATTTACGAACGTAGTCGCCCTCTGGATCAAATTTCTCACCTTGAAGAACAGGATTAAAGACACGGAAGTAAGGGGCGGCATCGGCACCACAACCACCGGCCCATTGCCAGCCAAGGGTATTAGAGGCCAAATCAGCATCCACTAAGGTATCCCAGAACCATTTAGCTCCATCCTGCCAAGGTTGCAGCAGGTGCTTCACTAAAACGGACGCAGCAATCATTCTCACACGATTATGTTGCCAGCCTGTTAGCCAGAGTTGGCGCATGCCCGCGTCCACAATCGGGAATCCCGTTTTACCTTTTTGCCAGGCCCGAAGAAGTTTGGGGTCAGACTGCCAGGGAAAATCGTCGTACTCTTTGCGCAGTGCTTTTTCAGGAGTATGATTAAAGTGGTGGAGCAGATGGTATCCAAATTCGCGCCAGCCAATTTCAGCGATGTAGCGCTGACCACTCTTAGTTTCTGCAAAAGGTGTATCTTTAATCGCAGTATAAATTTCGAGCGGCGAAATCTGTCCAAAGTGTAAGTAAGCGGAGAGTCGGGAAGTGCCGTCGATATTAGGGATATCACGTGCCTCGTTATAATCTTTAACGGGTGCTTTTTTGAATTCGGCGAGACGGTTTTCTGCACCCGCACGTGTAGGATTCCATTCTTTGGAGAATTGCTGATCCCATTTAATCTTAGGTAAAAGTTTTAAACTATCAATCGGTACACTGGATACGGACTGACTTGGCCCCTGAATTTTTTTGGGTGCTTTAGTGGGTATACCAAACTGTAAATTAGCTAAGCAATTTTTCCAAAATGGCGTGAAGACCTGAAAAGGATTACCCGAGAGATTTTTAATTTTTTGGGGTTCGTGTAATAAGCTGCCATTAAAGGATTCCACTTTGAGTCCGTTATTTCTTAGCTGAGTTTTGATTTCCGTATCGCGCTTCACGATTAAAGGTTCGTAGCGACGATTCCAAACGATGCTCGTCGCTCCCGTCTCTTTGATTAATTTTTCTAACTCTTTTAAACTCTCGCCTTGGCGAATGATTAAAGGACTGCCGGCTTTGTTTAATTGTTCGGCGAGATCGATTAATGCGTGATGTAACCACCATTGCGTTGCTCCGCCTGGACTCCACTCGCCCTCCGATTTTATATCGTGAATATAAACCGGAATGACGGAATCACCTGCGGCTATGGCGGCCTGCAGTGCTGGATTATCAGCTAGACGTAAATCTTGTCTAAACCAGACGAGGGTAGGCATAGGGTTAGAGTGAGGGGTGCACTAAAAGGTGCAAACATCACTGCACATTTATTACCAAGTGTAATTTTGGTTTTTCTTAACTTGGCAGGCGAATTCAACGAGAAGTTGAACGCATTGCTCAACGACGGCGAGGTCTACGACTTCACCCGGGGTGTGCATATAACGGAGCGGAATGGATACCAAGCCACAGGCTACGCCACCATTCGCCATTTGGATAGCGCGAGCGTCGGTTCCAGTGGGTCTGGATTCGGCAGCTACTTGATAAGGAATACTCAGTGATTCAGCAGCAGCGACCATTTGATCGAAGACCAGAGGATTGATATTCGGACCGCGGCTGATGATAGGTCCACCTGATAAAGTGAATTTACCGAACTTGCGATTATCGGCGTCCGGGTGATCGGTTGCATGTCCGACATCCACGGTGATGGAAACTTGTGGATTGATTCCTTGGGCTGCGACTTGTGCACCACGCGTACCAATTTCTTCTTGGGTGGTGGCGACGGATACGACGCGGGCGACGAGGTCTTTTTGTTTAGCGAGACGACGGAAAGCTTCCATGCAAACATAGGCACCGGCTTTGTCATCGAAAGCGCGGGCGACACCGATGGAGCCGCGGAGGATTTCAGGTCCGTCCGAATAAATAGCGGGGTCGCCGATGCGGACGATGTTTAAGGCGTCGGTGCGATTGTTTACTCCGATATCAATCCACATGTCATGACGTTCGGGAACGCGCTTGCGATCTTCAGGAGAGAGGAGGTGGACGGCGCGTTTTCCGGTAACGCCGAGAACGGGTCCATTGCGAGTGAGAATATGAACGCGACGACCAGATGGAATAACGTGGTCGTGACCACCTAAAAATTCGAAGTAAAGGAAGCCCTTGTCATCGATGTGTGAAATGATGAGACCAATTTCGTCGATGTGACCCGCGAACATTAAAGTCGGTCCACCTTTGCCTTTGAGTTCTGCGATACGATTACCCAGAGTGTCTTTATTGTAATTGTCGGCTGAGTCTTTAACGTAGCGGTCGATGACCGCTTGGGCGGCGAATTCATGGCCCGTGGGTGATTTTGCATCGAGAAGTTCTTTAAGGAATTCAGGATAACCTGACGAAGAAGGCTTTTTGGACATAGAATAGGGAATAAGGACTTAGGCGCAAAAGTCGAGCGAGTGCAGTGAAGTCTTTAGGCATAAAAAAAG
>CAIOLH010000054.1 GCA_903859115.1 uncultured Opitutia bacterium
CGACGAGACACGCAAAAGGTTTTCCTTCTTGCGACAGCGCTAAGTAACCAAAGGCCATCACGAGTCCAGGCACCGCCAAAGGTAACATCGTGAGCGTATCTAAGAGGTGTCGCATTCTTAAATCAGAACGCACAATCACCCACGCCGCGGTTAATCCCATGATCAAGGCCGCAAAAGAAGCACAACCCGCGTACAGCAGACTGTTCTGAATCGACGGAACAACCAACGCACTGCCGAGCGCTTCTTGCCAGTGACCTAGAGTAAACTCGGAGGGCAGAATCGTTCCGTGCCAGGCGTTCGATACAGAAAGGAAAATCACACCGAGGTGAGGCAGCGAGGCAACCAACGTGATGCCCGCGAATAAAATCGCACAAGCCCAGCCGAGCCAGGTGGGTAATGGCTTAGGCGTGGAACGTAAGCTGGGTCGAGGAGCCGCCGCGTGCTTGGAACTGCCGAGGACGAGTTTTGATATTAAAAATACTAACGCAGCGATGACTAGCACGATGCCCGTGAGTGCGTAGGGCAGGGGATTGCGATCGAGGTTTTTGATACCATCGAGAATTTGCACAGGGGCCACGCGGGGGAAATCGAAAACGAGAGGAACGCCGAGTTCAGTGAACGCCCAAATGAAGACGAGGGAAGCTCCCGCAAATAATCCCGGAAGAATTAAAGGCAGCGTAATGCGGAAGAATCGACGCGAGGGCGAGCATCCTAAATTCGCCGCCGCTTGTTCTAAGGCTGGATCCACTTGAGCGAGTGACGCTGCAGCATTGAGATATAAAATCGGATACAGGTGTAGTGCATTCATGAGCACGATGCCTAAGAAGCGATTTTCCGCTAACCAATCGCGCGGGTGTTCGGGCGACATCCATCCGAGATTGAAGAGTAATCCATTAAGCGAACCTTCAGTGCCTAAAATACATTTAATACCCACCGCTCCGATGAATGGAGGAAGAATCATGGGAATCAAAAGCGCCAAGGAGAGGAATTTTCGACCAGGGAAAGCATACTTATTATTAATCACTGCTAACGGCACCGCAATCAGCGCTGCCATGAGCGTACTGACTAAACCTAAATTCAATGCATTAATAATTCCTTCTTGGTAAACGGGATCAGTCAGTACCATCCTGAAGTAGCCCAAGGATAAAGTATTATCGTGAGGGTTGATAAACGCTTCTTTGAGAACGCTGACTGCCGGATAAATAAATCCGACAGCCATGATAGCGGTTAGCGTAATTAAAAAAATCCAAGCGGTTCGACGGTTCATGGCTTTTTAGAAGTGTGGGCGCGAGCGAGGGCTTCAGCGCGTTTATAATTTTCTCGAAAAATTATACCGAGTTGAGACATGCGCTGTGCGGATACGAGTGGATCGATATTATCTAATTCGGGGTCACCTTTGCCTCCATCGCGATAGGGTAGTGAGGAGAAATCTTGGAGAGCAGCGATAGCATCTGCAGGCATGCCCGCTTCGATGATGGCCTGCCAGGCTGATTTTAATTCCTCGTGATTATCAATACACATCACACGAACGAATCGACGGAGAGTTCCGAATGATGCAGCGGTAAGTTCGGGACGATAGGTTTGATACTGTCCAAACACGTACGGAGAATCAGGCGCAGGTTTTCCTGTACCAATCGGGAAGGTGTCACGTCGAACAGGTGGACGATACAGCTCGCGACGTTTAGGCCCGCCGGGTGTTCCTGGTGCTGAGTTCCATAAGGCCTGACCTGCTGGACTTAAAACATACTCCACAAAGGCTTGGGCAAGTTCAGGTTCGCTGGTTCCACGCAATACAGCAATCGGATCGCCGCTGACAGTGGTGCCGTTGATAGGTGCAATCCATTTGAGTCGCACTTCGGTTTTGTTCACCTGATTGGCAAAAGCTTTTCCGTAATAATCCACACACATTCCGGCGACGGCATTACCATCGGCAATATCGAGAGGAATTTTCGTGGAGGCGTCGGCGAAGTAACGCGCGTTAGCGGCCAGACCTTGTAAAACTTTGAGACCATTCTTCCATCCAATCGCTAAACGTTCTTTTTCGGGGATATCTTTCAGCGCAGGATCAACGAGACATTTTTGCATCTCAGCTTGAACAATCAGTTCAAACGCACGTGCCACCGAACCGCTCTTGGTGGGATCGGCTAATGCTAGCATACCGTAGAGTTTTGGATTTGTTAACTCATTCCAAGTTTTGGGCTCAGGTAAATCCAAGTACTTTAAACGAATAGGATTATAACAAACCCCGAAACGAGAAAGGCAGGAGCTGATCCAGGTTTTATCTTTCGCGTAGAGACGTTCGCCCGTGTAGATTTCGGGAATCGCACCATCTTTACCAAACCACTCGGGATGCTTATCAAATAATTTGAGCGGAACTAAGCGACCTTTCTTGGATTGATTGGCAAAATCGGGCTCGCCTCCACCAAAGAAAATATCGGCACCGATACCTGGACGCTTTTCTTCGTCCGCCGCTTTATAACTCGCATCCAACACGAGACGAATCTCGGAAGTGCCCCCTGGACTTCTCCAATCGATATAAACTTTTTCGTGATGTTGTTTTTCCCAGTACTCCGCAAAGGCTTCGGCAAACTCGCGACGGATAGATTCACTATGCGGAGTGTAAATGACCAAACGACGCGCATTGGCGTTGGGCATTTGGTTGGTGTCCTCGCGTAAAGCCAAAGGCAGTACGACCAAGAAGAACATCAGGCCGAGGGTAATCCAAATGGTGCGGGCTTGGCTCATTCTTTAGGAACAATGATAACGTCTTCGTTCGTGGCGGTGAGTGTCAGTGAATCACCGATAACTAAAGGCTTCTTGGGATTGAGCATCACGACCTGCAAATGGCCGAGCGGGCTCGATACTTCGACCTGTTGGCGCTGACCGAGATAAGTTTTTTCTAAAACTTTACCACTAGTGGTATTGGCAG
>CAIOLH010000055.1 GCA_903859115.1 uncultured Opitutia bacterium
CACCTCACCGCTCCGGCAAGCATCGTGGGAGTAGTAGCACTGATTCTTGGATATTTAAGTTTCAAATTCTACGGACTGTTTGTCGGACAAGATAGCTTACAGAAAATTTCCCCACGCACCTATCAAGTTTTAGAATACCGCTGGATGGATACATTTTACAATTGGTACATCGATAAAGTTCAACGTCGCTTCGCCGAGTTCATCGTGTTCCTCGATTTACTCGTCATCAACGGTCTCGCCGTGCGTTGGATTATTGGTGGCACCTTCGCAGCCCTAGGTCATGTCTCTTCAGCGATTTTTCACCGCGGACAGACTCGTGCTTACGCCATCTGGATCACCCTCGGCTCGCTCCTCTTCATCTGGTTCCTCCTCCGATAATTTATGGAAAATTTTAATACTGTGAATTCCTCACTTCTACTCGCGGCGATCTTTACGCCGATTCTCGTCGGATTAATTCTCTTAATCGGAAGAAATCTGCCTCGCTCATTTGCCACAGGATTTGCTCTGACTGCATTCACCCTGCCGGCTCTCATCGCCGTTTGGTTCTTCCTGCCCTGTGCCGAAGCGTACGGTTCAGTGACTCAATATCGTCAAACCAACATCTGGGGTTTCTGTTTTGGCTTAAACGGTATCAGCTTACCCTTAATTGCCATGACCGCGCTGGTGGGTCTCGCTGCCGGAATCAAAGCACTCGATCAAGAAGTTGAATCACGTAATAGTTATCTCGGTTTAATTCTCTTCATGCTCGGTGGAACGCTCGGAGTCTTTGGTACAAATAATATTATCGGATTTTATTTCTTCCACGAATTCGCACTCATCCCCACTTTCGTACTCACCTTATTCTGGGGCGGTGAAGGTCGACGTTCTGCAGCGATGCAAATGGCAATCTACCTCACGGTCGGTGCCATGCTTTCGTTAGCAGGTATTGTCATTGCAATGCAAACAGTCGGACTAGGCATCGAAGACGCCACCTTCGAACAATTATTCTTAGCACTCCATCAATCTCAATTACCTCTGCCTGCCGCAACGACAGCGCTCACATTATTTGGATTCGGCACGCTAGCCTCACTCTTCCCTTTCCACTCCTGGGCCGCACCGGGTTACTCTGCTGCACCTACTCCTGTATCCATGATTCACGCTGGAGCGCTCAAGAAATTCGGACTCTACGGAATTATCATGATTGTCGCTGCCACCATGAAAATTGGCACCGGAACACTCAGTCACTGGTTCCTCTGGTGCGCAGTCGCTAACGTGTTTATCGTTGGACTGATTTGCTTCGGACAGCGCGACCTAAAACAAATGCTCTCTTGGAGTTCCGTCGCCCACATGGGTCCTATTTTTGTCGGCATCTGGGTTTGCTCAACGCAAGGAGTCGCCGAAGGTCTCGACGCAGCGATCTTCTTGATGGTGGCTCACGGACTTTCCTGCGCCGCATTATTCCTTTTAGCTAATGGTGTTCGCGCTCGCACTGGCACCTATCGATTCGATGAACTGGGTGGACTCGCTCGACACACTCCCGTGCTCGCTGCGTTCTTTATCGCTACCACCATGGCCTCGATCGGTCTCCCAGGTTTCGGAAATTTCTGGGGCGAACTCGGCGTCTTCCTCTCGCTCAGAAATCAGTCCTTCATTCTTCAAGCCTTCGTTGCGTCCACGGTTGTGATTTCTGCAATCTACGCTTTACGCGCAGTGGCTTCCGTATTTTTCGGAAAAGTTTCTGCTACCATTGAAGCTCGTCAGGCTTATGCACCGATTGTTGATCTCAATGGCGCCGAACGCACCGCATCGATTATTCTTCTCAGTGCCTCACTGGTCATAGGATTTGTTCCTTCACTCATCACTCACTACACCAACCCGGAAGCAAAAGCTCTGGCACGAATCGCCCAACTAAAACCTTTCAAGGCTGTTCCGGTTCAAGAATCTCAAATTAAATAAACTTTTCGTATCATGATTTCTCCGATGGCCACCACTGAACTCGCCTTTAAATTATTAGCCCCGCGCAATACGGACTGGGCTTCTATCCTTCCTGAAATTTCCGTAGCAGGCCTTGCCTTGCTCTGCCTCATCCAGGCGATGTTCCTGAATAAGAAACTCAACTGGCTCATCCCGACCACCGCAAGCATCGGATTAGGTTTAGTGATTTTAATGTCACTGATTCCTTTCACTCCATGGAATCCATGCACCGGAGTCGCTACTTCAACTTTTTCTGGCTTACTTCAACTCAGTGATGTCACCTGCGGTTTTCGGATTACTTTTTTAATTTCAGCCCTGCTCACTAGTTTCATCGCGACAAAATTCCTGGAAGAACGTCACGCTGTAGTCGCTGATTACCACCACGTGGTCCTAGTCATCACCGCAGCATTCATGCTCTTAACTCAATCGAATCACTTCGTGAGTTTATTCGTCAGCCTCGAAACCGCCGCCGTTGGACTTTATATTTTAGTAGGCTACCTAAGAAAGAGTGATGCTTCACTCGAAGCCGGTGTTAAATATTTAGTCGCGGGCGGATTAAGTTCAGCCCTCCTTCTGATGGGAATTGTTTTAGTTTATGGTTCGCTCGGCGCTACGACTCCCGACTCACTCAACTTCGATCAAATCGCCAAAGCCTTAACCGCGGGACACGGCACTGCCCTCACCCTCACCGGCGTAGCACTCATTTTAGGTGGAGCCGCTTTTAAGCTCGGAGCTTTCCCATTCCAGACTTGGATTCCTGATGTTTATCAAGGCGCTCCTACGCCTACCACCGCTATACTCGGTACGGCTTCTAAAGCCGCCGGTGCATTCACATTATTCTTATTAGTAACCGGACCCTTTCAGCCTCTCGCATCGAAGTTAGCCCCTGTTTTAGCCATCACCACCATCCTCACTTTAATCGCCGGTAATCTCGCTGCACTCGCCGCCACAGACATCAAGCGTATCATCGCACTCTCAGGCGTATCTCATGCCGGCTTTATTCTCGCAGCCATCACGGGCATTTTAGTCGCCGGTGAAAATGGTGACTACGACACTAACCTCTTAGCTTATTATTTAATCGCTTACACCATCGGCAGTTTCTTGGTCGCTCAAGCCCTCATCTCCATTCCTACCGCCGAAGATCATCGTCGTCCGTTACTACAATTGCGTGGCTTAATCCGCCGCTCCCCTGTTCTCGCAGGAGGCCTCGGTTTTGGCATCAGTTCCTTAGCGGGCATACCTCCTTCGATCGGATTCTTCGCTAAATTATTTATTTTAATATTACTCGCGAAAGTAAAACTCTGGTGGGTATTCGGTGCCGCTCTGCTCAGCGTAGCCGTCAGCATCCATTACTATTTCTCCATCATTCGCGAAGCAGTGGTTAGACCGACTGTTGATAATGAATCGATTGAAACGATTGAAGTGTCAGCGACTGCGAAATTTGTTATCGGAGCGTTATCCGCTGCGACCATTATCGGCGGCTTACTGTTCTTCGTCTAAGAGCCCGATTTTTTACCGCGCGGATGGTGCTTGCGATGGGCTGCACTTAACGCGGTGCGTTCAACCGTCGTGTAAATCTGCGTCGTAGCGATATCGGCGTGCCCCAACATTTCTTGAATCGAACGTAAATCCGCACCGCCTGCTAATAGATGCGTGGCAAAGGCGTGGCGAAGTAAGTGAGGTTTTACTGGCACATCAACTCCAGCCCGAAGAGCAGCCTGCTTAACACTTAACCAAAAAGTTTTTCGGGATAGAGCCTGGCCACGCGCGCTTAAAAAAAGTGCGCTTCCCGTTTTGGGGCGACTGAGTTTAGGCCGTCCGTCTTTTAAATAGTGCTGTAAAGTTTTTAAGGCCGATTCGCCCACGGGTACGACGCGATCCTTCGAGCCCTTACCTCTCACCCGCACGAGAGCTGATTCGATATCCACCGCTTGCAATTCGAGCCCACATAATTCGGAAATACGTAGACCTGATCCATACATCAGTTCTAACATCGCTCGATCACGCAGACCTTGGGGTGTAGATGTATCGGGAGCGGATACAACCAGTGCGGCCTGCTCAGGAGACAGAATTGCGGGCAGACTACGTTTCATCTTGGGACTTCGGGCGAGCTCGGTGAAGTCATCGCGACGCACGCCCGATCTTACCAAGTGTGCCGCAAAAGTTCGCACCGCTGAAATTCGACGAGCCAAGGAAGCTGAAGCATGACCCTTGCGGTTTAAAACTTTCACCCAAGATTCGATATCCGCTAAATTCACATCGACCCAACGAGTCCGACCCACGCTTGCGCAATGCTTAGAAAAACGCATCAAGTCGTCTTCATAAGCCTCGGTCGTGAGTTTAGCCAGTCCGCGCTCCAAGGCCAAATAAGCCAAGAAGGAATCCACCGGCTCCTGCAAATCGGGCGGCACCCCCTTACTCTTTGTCTGACGCGACTTACCCATGTATCTATCTTTTATTGCACTCACGGGAAAGAGTCCATAACGATTCCCTCATGGCAAGTCAGCGTGAAAAGGCAATGAAGCCCACCGACCTTCGTGGCATCCTCCGGTATGTTCCCATGTTCCGGGATCATGTCTTCGTCATTGCCGTCGATGGTTCGATTGTCAGCCATGAAAATTTTAATAATATCGTAACGGATATTGCCGTACTCAAAAGTCTTTCGATTAAAGTTATTTTAGTTCACGGCATCGGACATCAACTCGTCACCCTCGCCGGTGAACACAATATGACGGTTTCTGACATTCAAGGCGAAGGCATCACCGACGCACCAACCATGTCTCTCGCGCGTGAGGCCTCCGCATTAGTTTCCCAGACCGTGCTCGAACATCTTTCACAAGCGAATTTACGTTGTGTCATTACCAACGCCGTCAGAGCTACCAACGTCGGAGTCATCAAAGGAAAAAATCATCTCTTCACCGGTAAAGTGGAAAAGGTAGATGTCACGATTCTGAAAACGATGCTGTCGCAAGATATTTTACCGCTCGTCACCCCTATCGTCTGCGATCGCGAAGGCCAATCTTTACGGGTCAATAGTGACCATTTAGCGATGGAACTGGCCGCGGCCATGGGTGCATCGAAACTCATTTACCTGACTCCCTTTGCCGGACTGCAGATTGATGGTCAGGTGAAAATCAACTTACCGGAAGACGAACTGAAAAAAATCCTAAGTGATAAGAAAATTAAATTAGACCCACGGATCAGAAGTAAAGCCGTCCAAGCAGCGAAAGCTTTAGATGAAAACGTTCCTCGGGCGCACATTCTCGATGGTAGAGTTTTTGGCGGACTGCTTACTGAAATTTTTGATAAAGTCGGACTGGGCACCATGGTGCACGCCAACGACTACGATCAAATCCGTCAGGCCAAAAAGAAAGATGCCCAAGCTCTCTACAATTTAGCCAAGCACGGCGCAAAGACGGATGCACTCGTCGGACGCACGCGTTTGCAAATCGAACAAACGATTCAGGAATTTTTCGTTTACGAAATTGACGACAGCATCATCGGCTGTGCAGCACTCCGCTCCTACCCAGGTGGTAAGTCGATGGAAGTCTGTGCCGTTTACGTTCAGCCCTTTTATCACGGTCGCGGCGTAGGTAAAAAGCTCGTAGAATACGCCAAACTCCGAGCGAAAAGCTTAGGTGCGAAAAAGTTAATCGCCCTCACCACACAAACCCAAGGCTTCTTCCAATCAGCCTGTAATTTTGTGGTTGGATCGCAAAACGATTTACCAGCCGCTCGCCGAAAAGAACTTAAACTCAGCGGTAGAAATTCTCAAGTGCTTCAGTTTAATCTTAAAAAATTAAACAACAGCGTTCGCTAATTACGCAGGTAAAAAGTACGCCTTCTGTTTATCCGAAATCGGCATACCGAGTTTCGTCATAATCTGCATAAAGTCTTCCCAGACTAAACGCTTATTAGAAAGACTCGGACTGTGTAATAAGTAATTTGGATGTAGGGTCGGTAAAACTTCTAAGCCATCGACCTTTTGCCACTGTCCACGAATTTGCATGATAGGTGTCGTGGAATGCGTGAGAGCACCAAAAGCCTGCGCACCTACGGCCACGATGATTTGTGGTTTAATAATCTCAATTTGAGCCAATAAATACGGGCGATTAAAGGCGACCTCGGAAGCATTAGGCGGGCGCTTACCAAACGCCGTCGGCGGCTTGGGACGCCAAGTCATTAAATTAGCGAAGTAACATTCTTTTTCAGTCAGGCCGGTGGCTGAAATAATTTTGCTTAATAATTCACCCGCTGGACCAACAAAGGAACGATTCGCTTCCACTTCTTCTAAGGCAGGCGCCTCTCCCACGAAAAAAACTTTGGCGGTTTCGGACCCGCGACCAAAAAGAGCTTTTTTACCTTCGAGATGTTTTTGTGTCACTTCACACGCCTCGATTGTTTTTTGCAACCAGAGTATTTGCTCAGCCTTAGTTCCTGAAGGTAATTTAATGACGGGCGGATTAGGCAAAGGATGTGAGACAATAATCGTTCCTTCGTTTTTAGTGACAGGAGTTGCGGGGCGAACCACGGGCTTCGTAACTGGCACTGTGGTAACGGGTGCGGCAGGCTTCGGTGTGGCCGATACAACAGCTGCGCCCGCTAATTCTTTTAAGAGGGCGACGCTGTCGTCGGAAACGCTGACGCGTTTTACCCCGGCAGCCTTCTGCCTATATAATTCTTCTAAGAGAGCATCGATGGCTTCAGCGGGATCCATTAGGAAACGAGGTTCTCAATTGCACGAGCCAAGACGATATCCTTCTCCGTCACCCGATTACCAGCATCATGCGTGGTGAGTTTTAGGGTTACTTTGTTATAAATATTATGAATTTCGGGGTGATGGTTCAACTTTTCGGCCTCAATACCCACTTTTACCAGAAAAGATAGAGCCTCGGAGAAGTTCTTTAACTTAATATCCATCAATAACTTATCATCTTCAAGTCTCCAGTTTTTTAGACCGCTTAAGGCGAGCTTAATTTGATCTGAATTTAACGGAGCGGACATCGGATTAATCATGAAAAATGGCCTTAATCTGTCAATGGTTTGCCTAAGGAATAGACCCTATTGTGAATAAACTTGCGGAAATGGGAATAAAGAGTCTCTGTATCGGCCAGGCTTGTTCTGAAAATAACCAAACCAAGAACAATGCCCCGCAAGAATCCGGTGAGTTGACGGTCGCTAAGACGGCAAATCGAAATCCAAGAAGGAAACGGGGAATGCGGTGAAGGTCATAAAACAGAAAACAACATATATGGAAAATAAGTTATTCGTAGGCAACCTACCTTGGGCTGCTACTGAATCCGACATCCGCGCACATTTCTCCCAAGCGGGCGAAGTGGTGAGCGTGGAAGTAATGATGGATAAGTTCACAGGTC
>CAIOLH010000056.1 GCA_903859115.1 uncultured Opitutia bacterium
GAAGCCCGAGTTCATTGGTCGCGCTTCCTTATTAAACCAAACAGAAAAAGGCGTGGCCGCAAAGGTTGTGATGTATTCCTTAAATGATCGGCGGATCGCACGCCCTGGAACTACAGTGTATTCGGGCGACCAAGCGGTGGGCGAAATTCTTTCGGGCACACTCTCCCCGATACTTAATAAACCCATTGGTACCGCTTTAGTTGCTACTAGAATTAACCTTGATACTTTGACCGTGGATATTCGTGGTACACGTTTACCTTTGCAAATTACACCAACCCCATTCTTTAAATAACCAACCCTCTACGCTCATGAGCAATGTCCCATCAAATTTACGCTACACCAACGACCACGAGTGGGTGAAAGTAGAGAGCGATGGTACGGTCACCGTTGGCATTACCGATTACGCACAAGCCGCCCTTGGCGACGTTACATTCATCGATCTACCTAAAGTCGGTAAACAACTCGAAGCAGCCGATGTCTTTGGAATGGTCGAATCCGTCAAGGCCGCGTCCGATCTTTACAGCCCGGTCAGCGGCGAAGTCATTGCGATTAACAGCAGTCTCAATGACACACCTGACTTAGTGAATCGGGAGCCCTACGAAAAAGCCTGGATGATTAAGATTAAACTTAAGAGCACAGCCGAGTTGGATAAACTTCTCGATAGTTCAAGCTACCAAACACTACTTTAGTTCTAGAACAAACCGACTGATGTCTTTTGCGGAAGTCCATGCTACCTTTTCCTGGGATGAAGTTTTGTCTTCTATCCAAAAACGTACTTCAGCTGATGTTTTAAAGTCTCTGGCCCGAGCAGAAAATGGACTGTGTGATTTAGAAGATTTTAAAAATTTTGTCTCTCCCGCCGCCGAACCCTACCTCGAACAATTAGCACGCCTCAGCCATGAGCGGACGGTGCAACGTTTTGGTCGGACGATACAAATGTTCGCGCCAGTCTATTTATCTAACGAATGCCAAAATATTTGTACTTATTGCGGATTCTCTGCCGGAAATAAAGTTGCCCGACGCACGCTCACTCCAGGTGAAATTTTAAAAGAAGGCGGCGCACTGAAGAAATTAGGTTTCGACCACATCCTTATTTTAACCGGTGAATCTACACACGTAGGCGTGCCCTACTTTGTCTCAGCTCTCGACTGTCTCCGCCCGCATTTCTCTTCCCTCTCGATGGAAGTGCAACCTCTCGAAGTAGAAGACTATCAAAAACTCCGAGCGCACGGATTGAATTCGGTTTTTGTTTATCAAGAAACTTACCACCGCGAAACTTATAATATTCATCACCCCAAGGGTAGAAAGTCGGATTTTCTTTATCGACTCGATGCCCCTGATAGAATCGGTGAAGCAGGTATCAATAAAATTGGTCTCGGTGCGCTATTTGGCTTAGAAGACTGGCGGGCAGAATGTTTCTTCACCGCACTGCATTTACAGTGGCTCGAACGTAAACATTGGAAGAGTCGCTTCAGTATTTCCTTCCCACGACTCCGTCCACACGAAGGAGACTTACAACCGAAGGTCGAAATGAGTGATCGCCAGCTCGTCCAGGCCATCTGTGCATTCCGACTTTTTAATGGCGAATTGGAACTAACTCTAAGCACACGTGAAAGTAAGGTCTTCAGAGATCACGCTTTTAAATTAGGCATCACCTCCATGAGCGCGGGCTCTCGCACCAATCCAGGAGGCTACGCTGAAGGTAAAGAGGCTTCTTTAGAGCAGTTCGCTATTGAGGACACGCGCACGCCAGCTGAGTTGGCTGATATGCTTAAATCCAAGGGTTATGAAACTGTTTGGAAAGATTGGGATATCACTTATGACCAATCCACCGCCGCCCACCCATGAGCCCACAACGCGCCTGGATTGATTCCGCCCAAACAAAAGAGTGTGCCAATGGCATGCGTCTTAAACTTTCCGAACAAGAAAGCACTCACATCGTACGCAGCCTGCGCTATCGTCGTGGGGACGCTCTTATCCTCATCAACGGTGA
>CAIOLH010000057.1 GCA_903859115.1 uncultured Opitutia bacterium
GTAGGTCGACGACTTTCTCGATGCTTATTTCGCCACCGTGAGCCCGTCGATAGCCCGTATGTGCACCGCAGGCACGTAATACGGCTCCCCATTGCAGGGATTCCTGGGCATCGTCCGCCGCCTTGGTTTGTGAGCGAATATCAAGGAAGCGACTGGTCATATCGGCCCGTTCAAGCAGGCGGCCTAACTGTAAAAAGTTCCAGCCTTCATCACGTGTTAAGGTAGCTTCGGTGATGCCGTCGAACAACATCGAGGACGAAATAATTTTTTCATAAAACGCCTGCGGGGCCATATCTAACATATCGATTCCTTCAGCCGACGTGACGAACATGTTGAGGGCGTTAATTTCCGTCCACATTTCTTCCGAAATTTTATCACGCACCGACCGAGCATTTTCGCGAGCCTGTCGAATGCAGGAAATCATGGAGTCTGGATTTCTTAAATCACTGGTGATGAATCGGGCGGCGTCGCCTTGGCGGGGAACTGGGTAGAGCGCGCGGAATGATTCTTCCATCGCCGTGGCTTGTAGCACAGGGCTCCAGTACTCTTGGGCTGAACCACGTCCTAGGGTCTCGTCATCTAATAAAATTTCTTCACTGACTCGAACGAGACGAGCGAGGTTTTCGGCACGTTCAATTTGACGTGACATCCAATATTGGTGATCGGCAACGCGAGAGAGCATCATGGCGTTCAATTAGGAAGCAAAGACCCACGTGTCTTTACTGCCTCCTCCTTGTGATGAGTTAACGACGAGTGAGCCGCGTTTTAAGGCAACCCGAGTTAAACCTCCAGGTAGCACTTTTACGTTATCACCCCATAAAACAAAGGGTCTTAAGTCCACGTGTCGCCCTTCGAGATTCCCATCGATGAGGGTAGGATGTTGCGAAAAATTAACGACGGGTTGAGCGATGTAATTACGCGGAGTGGCGATGATTTTTTCACGGAAACTTTCAATTTCTTCCGCCGTGGCTGTCGGTCCGATGAGCATACCGTAGCCACCGCTCTCATTAGCGGCTTTAACTACTAACTTAGGAAGATTATCTAAAATATATTTTTTATCGGTAGGGCGCCAAGCGAGGTACGTAGGTACTTGTTCGAGGATCGGATCCTGTGCCAAATAATACTTAATCATGTCGGGCACGTAAGCGTAGGTGACTTTATCGTCGGCCACACCCGTACCGATGGCGTTTGCTAGTGAAACATTTCCACGGCGAACGGCGTCGACTAATCCAGGCACACCCAGACAGGAATCTTTGCGGAAGACTTGTGGGTCGAGGAAGTCATCATCGATACGGCGGTAGATGACATCGACTTGGCGAAGTCCTCGGGTCGTCCGCATATACACGAAGCCGTCGAGCGCAATGAGGTCGCGACCTTCGACGATTTCGATACTCATCTGACGAGCTAAGAACGAGTGTTCGAAATAGGCACTGTTATGGACCCCAGGAGTGAGTAAAACGACGTTTGGATTGGGGTTTTCGTGTGGTGCGATGTGACGTAGGGTCGCTAATAAGTCGGCCGGATAAGTGTCCACAGGTCGCACTCCACCGCTGAATAGATGGGGAAACACACGTTTCATCGCGGTGCGATTTTCTAGAACATAGGAAACGCCTGAAGGGCAGCGACCATTGTCTTCGAGTACTAAATATTTTCCATCAGTGTCGCGAATGAGATCAGTTCCGCAGACGTGAATGTAAGCATCCTTAGGAACGGAGACGCCGACGAACTCAGGACGAAAATGAGCTGCACCGTAAATAACTTCTTTAGGAATGATACCATCCTTCAAAATTCGTTGTTCGTGATAAATATCATATAGAAATAAATTCAGCGCCGTGATTCTTTGAATTAAACCCGCTTCAATGGTTTCCCATTCGCTAGCCGGAATAATACGCGGGAAGGGGTCAAACGGGAAAACTCTCTCGGTTCCTTTTTCGTCTCCGTACACGGTGAAGGTGATTCCTTGTTTTAAAAATAACAGTTCGAGGCTGCGAATTTTTGAATTTAAATCGTTGGTGGTTAATCCACTTAATCGATCAGCGATACCCTTGTAGTAGGGACGAATTTTACCATGTTCGTCCAAGAGTTCGTCGAACAGCTTGTTGGGCTTATAGTCCTTAAGATTCATGCTCAATACTGAGCAGACACTCTGCCATTAGTTAAAAAGGCGTAATGTGACTAATTTTAAGCAAATCCATCGCTCACAGTTGAGCAGGGCTGACCTCATTCGACCTTACAGACCTGGTCGGCTATTCGTATCGGGCGATTTCATGCCCTTGGCTTTGAAGAACTCGCTTAAAACTTCGGCGCGGGCATCAGCCAACTGATTTTTTCTTACATCTTCCGTGGTCAGCATTTTTTGTCGTTCCGTCATGATCCGACGAAGGTGCATGAGTGCGCCTTGTTGTAGCTGTCGAACGCGTTCGCGGGTGAGTTTAAATTTTGCACCAATTTCTTCCAAGGTGAGAGGACTTTCGCCATTTAATCCAAAGCGTAGCGTGATGACTTCAGCTTCACGCGGCTCGAGTCTCGTGAGCATTTCGTTAATCTCAGCGACGTCGGATTTGCTGCGAAGATTTTCAAAAGGAGAACTCGCGTTTTCGTCTTTTACCAAGTCACCTAAAGTTGAATCACCTTCTTCGCCGACTTCTTGATCGAGCGAGGCTGCGCGATTAGCGACGGACTTCATGTGCACGACTTTCGAGATAGGAATCTCCATCGACTGGGCGATTTCTTCGTCCGATGGTTCGCGTTCTAATTCCTTCGCTAATTGGGCAATCATGCGACGCATTTGTGCAATACGATCAACCATGTGGACGGGTAAACGAATCGTTTTTCCGTTAGAAGCCAGTGCACGTTTGATGGCCTGTTTAATCCACCATGAAGCGTAGGTGCTGAGTTTACCTCCCTTATCGGGGTCGAAGCGTTCAACGGCTTTGATGAGTCCGAAATTTCCTTCACTAATTAAATCCATCAAGGGTAGGCCGAAGTCATCATAATCACGAGCGATTCTAACCACTAAACGTAAGTTAGACTGGATCATTTTCTGTCGTGCGGCTTCATCGCCTTTGAGAACTTTTCGAGCTAGTTTAGTTTCTTCCTCTAAAGTGAGTAAGGGAGTTTTTCCAATTTGATCCAAGTAGGATCTCAGCGGTGAACGTTCATCGGGCGAAAGTTTTTCCCAAGCTTGGCCTGGCTCCGTAGGGTCGTCATCGACCACAGGAGTGGGTAGAGACTGCACAATTTTTTTGGGCAGGTCATCTTTGGCCTCAAGGGCTTTCTTTTTATTAGACTTGGGTTTAGACATGATGCCTTAGGATTTTATCCCGGTGGCTAAACTGAGTGCACGAAGAACGCCTTTAGATTTACTAATGGTTTCTTGATATTCGGAAGTCGCCACGGAATCAGCGACAA
>CAIOLH010000058.1 GCA_903859115.1 uncultured Opitutia bacterium
GCGAAGGATAATCAATCACCACTTTTTTACCGCCCATAATTTTTGCTGCACCGGCGCGCCACTTGGATTCATCGCGATATTCTTTTAACCAAGCGCCTAGAGCAACTGGAGTGAGTTTGAAATTAATGAAGCCTGGGCCAGCGACTTCAGCAACAATGAGCTTTTCGTCTAACTCTCCCGACGCACGTACGGCTTCGAGCAGTGCGGTAGCTAGCGCGCGAGGATTTTGCTTTGCGCGTTTAGCAGCGGCCAAAACTCCATTCGCTTGGAAGTCGGCATGACGGGGATCGGAGGGTCGCAATTCAGGGTCGAAATGCGAATCAAGACCGGCGACCTGCAGTGCTACCTTACGGAGCAAAGCATCAAGTTCACGTGCTGGATTAAACCAAACTGGCATATAAATAGGGCTAGTCTACCACCCGAGTTCGGCAAGCGAAGAAGCATTCTTATACGGACACGCTTGCCTCCTTGCCACGAACCTTAAGTTTGTGGCTATGTCCACAAGTTTCACCCTCATTAAAGACTGTACCGCGACCCTGATTCCCGCGGGCGATACGGTGATTCTCGAGAAAGGTACCGCAGTGACTGTCACCCAAGCGCTGGGTAATTCGATTACCGTTCGCACGAACCTCGGACTTTTCAGAATTAATGAAAGCGATATTTCAGCACTAGGACCCGAGGGAAAAAACTTATTAAAATTAGATTCTCAAAAGTCTTCCGAAGGTCCGCTGAATGATGAAATGATTTGGACAGCTCTACGCGGATGTTTTGATCCAGAAATTCCCATCAACATTGTCGATCTTGGACTTATTTATGACCTCGATATAGCCGACGGAACTCAGGGTGGAAAAATCGTGAATGTTAAAATGACTTTAACCGCTCAGGGTTGTGGCATGGGCCCAGTGATTGCTGCCGACGCCAAAGCCAAAATTGAATTACTTTCTGGAGTCGAATCTGCCGAAGTGGCTATTGTGTGGGATCCGATTTGGAATCCACGAATGATTTCCGAAGCAGGTCGTAAAGAATTAGGATTAGAATGATCGACGCCAACACAGTGGGTAAGGGAATTTATTTTCACGTACCCTTCTGTGCGTCGACCTGTGATTTCTGTGCGTTCTATCAAGAGCAACCCAAGCGTGGGGACATCGACCGCTATCTCGATGCGATGGAACAAGAGTGCGAGTTAATGCCAAGCGGCCCAGTAAATACAGCCTTTTGGGGCGGAGGCACACCCGGATTACTTCCCGCCGAAGATTTATATCTTCTCGGAAAAATCATGGTCCGTGCAGGTGGTAAACCCAAAGAGTGGTCAGTGGAATTAGCACCATCGTCGGTTCGGGCAGATAAATTAGCAGCCCTAAAAGAAGTGGGAGTGACGCGCGTCTCCTTGGGCGTTCAAAGTTTTGATGACGTCACACTCGATACATTAGGTCGAAGACATTCACCTAAACAAATTATGGAGGCTTGGAAATTAATCGAGGACGCGAAATTTCAGAGCCGCAATCTCGACCTTATTTTTGGAATTCCTGGACAAGACGATCAACGCTGGCTTGAAGACTTAACCAGAGTGATTGAATTAAAGCCTGATCATATTTCTACTTACTGTTTAACTTTCGAAGAAGACACGGCAATGTTTGTGAAGTTAAGTCAGGGCAAAGTAAAAATTGATAAAGACCTAGAATCTTTTCTGTATAGAAAAACTTGGGAGAAATTAGAGAGCGAAGGATATGCTCAATATGAAATTTCGAACTTTGCTAAGGCTGGACACCAGTGTGAGCATAACCTGATTACATGGCACATGGGCGACTGGCTCGGTTACGGACCCTCATCATCCTCTCAATGGAATAACCAGCGTTGGACGAATCCAGCAAACCTCGAAGGATGGCTTAAAGGCATCGAAGCCAAACAGCCTGTACGCGAGCAAACTAAAGCTCTAAAACCAGAGGATTTATTGGCCGATTCGCTCATTTTCGGACTTCGACTGAATTCTGGAATTTCCCCTTTTGCCCTAGCCAAACGTTTTCAAACTCCACTGCCTGAAAAAATTTCAGGATTATTTGCAGATCTCGTGGAAGAGGAACTCATGGAACTACACGGAGAGTTTTTCAAACTCACCGGCGAAGGCAGACTTCGCGCCGATGCCATCGGCGTCGCGGTGCTAGAGAAATTTGATTAAGCCTTATTTTGAGAGGCTACAATCGCGTCCCATAATTTGATTCGGGACTCAATCGCCGCTAAAGCCGCTGCTCCTGCTTCATTCCATTTAGTTTCGTCATCACCGCAAACTAACTCAACCATGCGCAGTGAGATGGCACCATGGTGACCGCCATCCACTTCGATATGGCGCTCTAAATAGTATTTAAACGTATCTAATTTACCCGCGTGCTCCTGACTCAGCTTAACGACTAATTCATGAAACATGTCGGGGATTAAGTCTTCGCGTCCGAAAGTAAATGCAGCGGCGACTTCATGTAATTTTCCTCGAGTAGCTAAATTGAAAGTGTGCGCAGAAAATTCTGCAGCACCCGCAGGAGCGCCTGAAGATTTTAAGGCCTCGGCGGTGGTGGATTTACGCTTAACGCTCTCGAGGGCCGCGAGGAGAGGCTTAGTGGATGAGCCCGCCTCATTCATCGCGCGTAAATAAAGTTCGAAGTGGCTAATACGTGTGCCCTTGGGATCCACATCCGATTCTTCACCACAGACAATTTCGTTAATTAAAAAGCGGACCTCGGCATCACCCACAGGAACCCAAGGTAAGTCGATACAGGTTAAATCGCGCTGCAGTCTTTTTAGTAAAGACATGAAGTCCCACACGGCGAAGGCGTGAAATTGCATGAAGTTTTGGATATCACTCAACGTGCCCATGCGTGCATAGAGCGCATGCTTCAGTAAACGTTCGCGTGCGGGGGCAATGCGTTGACGAATATCGGCAAGACTTTTCATACTTCAGCAAACTACGTAAAATAATTAAGTGGCAAGTATCTGACTCAGTTATTTCGACTTTATTTGTCGAAGGGCCTCGTAAGTCGCTATTCCACAGGCGGTCGATAAATTCAATGATCTTAAAGATTCATTTAAATGAGGTATTTTGGTTGAGCGTTCGGGACCGAACCAAGCATGGACCTCAGCGGGGGCGCCCGAACCTTCATTTCCAAAAACCAGACCATCGCCTAAGTCAAATTTTACATCCCAGATTCCTTGTTTGGCTTTAGTAGTAAAAAGCCACAAACGTTCGGGGCGATCAGGCGAAGCGAGAAACGCCGCCCAGTTGTCGTGGTGTCGCACATCCAACTCATGCCAGTAATCCATTCCTGCCCGACGGAGCTGTTTATCTTCCAGTGAAAAACCTAATGGGTGAATTAAGTGTAGGCGACAATCCGTGACGGCGCATAAGCGACCGATATTACCCGTGTTCGGAGGAATTTCCGGACAGATTAAAACAATGTGCAAAGGAGGCTTCATCGGCGGCGACGCATTGCGCGTGAAATCTCACGTTTTGCGTCTCTTTCTTTAATATCTTGGCGACGATCGTGTTGTTTTTTTCCTTTGCCAATCGCGATTAAACACTTCGCCAAGCCGTGTTTAAAATAAATTTTTAATGGAATGATGGTCGAGCCACCCGAACGAACCTCTTCGGTAATGCGGGCGACCTCCACGGCCTTTAATAAAAGTTTTCGGGTGCGGTAAGGGTCGTGATTATTGTGATTAC
>CAIOLH010000059.1 GCA_903859115.1 uncultured Opitutia bacterium
AATAATACTCGAGACGGCCAAAGAGTGATCCACTCTGGGATAAAGAGGCAGTAAGGCTTCAGCACAACGCGCCATGCGGAGAGTGTGTTCGAGTAAGCCGTGACGGTAGGCGTGATGCATGCCCGTGGCGGCGACCGAGTCGTAGAAGCGCTCTCCGTGTTCTTCTAAAATCGATTCCACCAAGGCCCGTAAGGTCGCGTGGGGAATACGTTTAATAATAGCGCCGAGTTCTTCGCGCATTTTTAATGGATCTTGTTGAGACACGGGAGTAAGGCGACCCATGATGGCAGGGTCAGATTTTTCGGCATCGGTAATAGCTGCGAGCGCATCGACACGGAATTCTGGGCGACCAGCAAATTCTCCCATCGTTCCTCCTACTCTAACAGGCGTACCAGGCTTTAATGTGGTGAGTACTGATTTCAGAGGTGAATCAGAAAAGACACGGACCTTCACTTCGTCTGAAGCATCACCCAAAACAAATTCAAAATAGGTAGATCCATTCTTGGCGGATTTGGTGTTAATGTCTCCCAATCCACAAATAGCCATAAAGCGACTACCGGTTGGTAATGCTTTGCATTCTCTCAATGATTGGGGCGATTCGGCCATGCACGCAAAGTGAGTAAAACAGGCGGGGGTGCAAATAATAATAATCTAAAACAGTCTAAATTAAGCTAATCGGTTAAATTATCCAAAAAGACCCTTCATTGAACGAGGTTGTCTTCAATTAAACCGCCGGTAATATCATTAACTAATGAAGCGGTATCTATTAATTGGAGTGGTCGTATCCGTCGTAGCGCTCGCAGTTTTATGGATCAACTACGACCGCAAATTAAATAAATCAAAAAAAGAAATAGAGACTCCCCAAGTTAGCCCACGACCCATCACAGGACTCGTCCAAGAACCTAAGAAAATTATTTCTAACGAGTCTGCGATAAAAGAGACCATCATACAGCTCAGTCAAAAGGGTCTACCCTCTTTAACCAGTCAGCAGATTCAGGGCTATCTAACGTCAAATGATCGGGATGCCACGAGCCTGGTTATTGGAAGTCGTTTAAGTAAAAATCCCGAGTTACTCAGAGAAGCGGTTACCCGATTCGGCGACAATCCGGTCGTGCAATTAGAGATGGCGCTACGCGGACCCACGCAAGAAGAACGCCAAGCCGCGCTCGATGCTTTCAAACAACACGATCCACAAAACTCACTCTGTGATTATCTCGATTCACTTTCGGCATTCGAACGCGGAGATTTTTCTAAAGCTGCAGGCGGGTTAATCCAATCACTCGATAGCGGTACACTGCAGGACTACTCACTGGTTTTAGCTTCCGGAACTGAAGCTGCCTATCTGTCGGCTGGATATAACAGCACTGAAGCTCAACTCTACGCGCTGTTTGATTCTGCTCAACGAAATCAAGATACGACCGGTAAGATGGGTGCGGTGGCTGATAAATTAGGCGAACTTCGCGATCAGTATATTAAAAATAATGATATGGATGCGGCTGAGCCCACCGTGACTATCGGTTTAGATATTGGACAAAAAATTCAGTCCCAAGGAAGTCCCAGCTTCTTAAGCAGCTTAGTCGGTATTGATATTGAAGCGAAAATACTAAATCAACTCGACCCCTCAACGCCGATTAATTCCGTGGGGCAAACCGCCGACGCACGTTTAAAAGAATTAAATCAGCAAAAAAATCTGCTGCAAACCTTGGTACAAAAAGCTCAAGACTTGCCGATTAGTAAAATGTCCGATGAGCAGATGAAGGATTATACACGAAGGTTGCGCAGCCAAGGCGAAGTGAATGCAACCCAGTGGTGGATAGACCAAAATAAATAGGTTTCTTATAAAGCCATATTAAAAAGGGGGTTTGTCTTGGTGGCCAAACTCTCTAGGATTTCTATATGAGAATGGACAAAGAGCTTCAGGAAAAATTAAAGGTTTGGGATTGGTCTGTTCTCGTCGTCTCGGTCATCTCTTTGGTTTTAATTATTTGGGAAACCTTCGTCACCCTACCCCCTGATACATTAAATCGATTAATGTTAATCGATCGCTATGCATGTGTCATTTTCATGGTCGACGTTTTGGTTCGCTGGCGACGCATGGACTGGAGCAGAAAATACTGGAAATGGGGTTGGCTGGATGTGCTCGCGGCTATTCCACTCGATGCTGCTTTTCGTGCCATGCAGGCGATTCGCATCTATCGCTTCGTCCGCCTTGCCCGAATTATTTATAAATTCAAAGGAGTAACATCGGGCACTACATTGAATGAAAAAATTCTCGCGATGCCAGGAATTGCTCTCGTGATGATTCTTTTTAGCACAACACTGATTGTTGAAGTTGAGCGAAAATCTCCCACGGCACTGATTAAAAGTGGTGGCGATGCAGTATGGTGGGCCCTTTCCACGGTTACCACCGTCGGCTATGGAGATATTTATCCCGTGACCACCGAAGGTCGATTCATCGCTGCAGGCCTGATGATTGTAGGGGTTGCATTATTCGGTTCCATCTCTGCATACATCACCTCGAAATTAATTCTTCCCAAAGAAGAGCGTGATCACGAAGGCGAATTGCGAGAGATTCGCGCTCTGCACAAAGAAGTTAAAGAATTACGGCAGACCTTAATTGAGCATAATAATAATGCGTCAAAAAAGGCCGAGATGCCGCCGAGCACCGATATCAAAGGACTATAATTAGTACCGGTAGCTATCGGTCTTAAAGGGACCGTTAGGCTTCACGCCAATGTAGTCTGCCTGATCTTTAGTAAGCTTGGTGAGTTTAGCACCGAGCTTTTCCAAGTGTAAGCGAGCCACTTCTTCGTCGAGGTACTTTGGTAAAACAGAAACGCTGGGTTTAGCCGTTTGACGGGTTTCCCATAAGTGAATTTGAGCAAGAACCTGATTGGAAAACGAGGTCGACATCACATAACTGGGGTGACCGGTTGCGCAGCCGAGATTTACCAAGCGTCCTTCCGCCAACATATAAATCTGCTTTCCTTTAGGGAAGGTGTAGCGATCGACTTGAGGCTTAATCACTTCTTTCTTCACACCCTTGGCGTCATTCTAACGAGTCACTTGTATTTCGTTATCGAAGTGTCCAATGTTACAAACAATCGCTTGGTCTTTCATCTTCTGCATATGCTCAAGCGTGATGATGTCGCGATTA
>CAIOLH010000060.1 GCA_903859115.1 uncultured Opitutia bacterium
GCCCTCGGTCAACCTCTCTACCGTTACATCGGTGGACCTAACGCTAAAGTTTTACCTATCCCACTCATGAACATCATGAATGGTGGTGCTCACTCTGATGCTCCAGTGGACATCCAAGAGTTCATGGTAGTGCCTAAAGGTGCTAAATCATTCAGCGAAGCACTCCGTATGGGTACCGAAATCTTCCATGCACTGAAGAAGGTTTTAAAGGCCCAAGGCCTCTCCACTTCGGTTGGCGATGAAGGCGGTTTCGCTCCTAAGGTAGCTTCTAACGAAGCCGCTCTCGAAGCCATTGCTGCAGCAGTAAAAGCCGCTGGTTACAAATTAGGTTCTGAAGTTTTCCTCGCGCTCGACGTGGCTGCGTCTGAATTCTTCGACGAAAAAACCGGAAAATATACTTTCCACAAGTCTGACAAATCTCAGCGCAACTCGGAGCAGATGATTAAGTTCTATCAAGATCTCCAAAAGCGTTATCCGATTGTTTCTATCGAAGACGGTTTCTCCGAAGCTGATTGGACTGGTTGGAAGAAAGCGACCGATGCGATGGGTGCGAATACACAATTAGTCGGTGACGACTTATTTGTAACTAACACCGAATTCCTTTCTCGTGGTATTAAAACCAAGACTGCTAATTCGATTCTCGTTAAGGTGAACCAAATCGGTTCGCTCACTGAGACCTTCGATGCGGTGGCGATGGCCCAACGCGCTGGATACTCGGCGATTATCTCACACCGTTCGGGCGAAACCGAAGATGCTACCATTGCTGATATCGCTGTGGGCCTGAATGCGGGTCAGATTAAGACCGGTTCACTTTGTCGTTCGGATCGTGTTGCTAAATACAACCAACTCCTCCGCATCGAAGAAGAACTAGGTCAGCACGCACAATACGCAGGTACTACTTGTTCTTGGTAATTATTTACTGAACTAAAACGAGACGGCTGTTTTCGAAAGGAAACAGCCGTTTTTTATTCTACGGTGCCCAACCAGCCTTCAGCGGATCGGCGCGACGGATGGGTCTCGCCATTCACCACGGCAAAGCCTGTCTTCCAAGGCGTGCAACCTGTAGCAATGACGGCTGCTGGTAATTCACCTGCCTTCGTCCAAGTGTCTAACGATTTATTATAAATATGAATTTCCTTGGAGAACCCAGGATGTTTCGCTGCTTCAATTTTTCCAGAAAGTTTTCCGTCATCCCCACCGAGTAAATAAATTTCATCTCCCATGACTGGGCAGGGTGTCGGAGCGGCGGCTAAAGCGTTGGGCATGGATTCGCATTTTCTCCAAGTTTTACCGAGCGTAAAAGCGTAGCAGTCGGATAAATATTCACGGACTAAACCTTTCGGTCCGTTGTTTAAAGTGAATCCGCCAAATAAAAAGAAAGTATCTTTAATGCCGGCGGCTTGAGCGAGCATGCGACCCGAGCCGCCCCAGAGTGGAAGTTCTTTCCATCCGCCGGTGAGATTGGCGAGATCCAGTGCGTAAGCGGAAGAGGACGCTGCCGTGGCATCAGGTTTTTCGGTGCCGCCTGCGATGATTACTTTGCTTCCACAGAGTGCTCCGGCGGCGTAGGCGAGAGGACGTGGTAGAAAGGGATAAGGCTTCGTAATTAATTCTCCGTCTACAAGAGTGAGTAGATAGCAGTCGGGAAAATGTCTTTCAGAATTTGCGCCACCGATGACGAGTAGACCTTCACGAATGGAGATGCCTGTGCCGTAGCCGATAGCGCGAGGTAATTTGCCGATGGCTTCCCATTTTCGACTGCGTGGGCCCAGTGCATAAACCGTATCGTGCCACAGTTTGACTCCACCTTCCCAAGCGGGCTTTTGCGGAAAATTTGCACCACCTGCCAATAAAAGTGATTTTCCGGCCGTTCCTAAATAGGCCCCGCCGACGCCTGGCGCATTCGGGGTTTCGGGTAAAGGGGACCACTGCATGCGATAAGGCAAAGGGTAAGCCCGTGAACTGTCCAGAGATTAGGGTCTACATGCAAAGAATAGAGGGTTTTAAATAAATCCGACAAAACAAGGGCATGAAGTGAATGAGATTTGTTTGACAGTAAGCCCTCCTTATTGCCTTCATTCAGGTCCTTCGCACTGCCTGGTAGCTCAGCGGTAGAGCAGGTGACTGTTAATCACTTGGTCGTAGGTTCGATCCCTACCCAGGCAGCCA
>CAIOLH010000061.1 GCA_903859115.1 uncultured Opitutia bacterium
GTCGGTCCGCAGAAGATGACGCCGAGTTTCGACATCTCATCTTTCATGCGAGAGTAGACCGCTTCGGAGTCGAATTGCGCTTCAACACCCGCGAGGAATTTTCTTTCCGCTTCAGGAATACCCAAGCGTTCGAAAGTTTCTTTGACGTCGTCAGGAACTTCTTCCCAGGTGCGACTTGGTTTTTGTCCTTTGGAAAGGTAGTAACGAATCTCGTCGAAATTAATATTTTTTAAATCTTCGGTCGCCCAGTGGGTGGGCATAGGCAAATCATTGAATGTTTTCAGGGCTTTCAAGCGGAATTCACGAATCCACGACTCTTCTCCTTTAACATCAGCAATATAGTTAATTACTCTTTCCGATAAGCCAATGCCGGCATCGAAAGCATAATTCTCTTTGTATTTAAAATCGCCTTTGCTGCGATCGACTTCGATCGCTTCGCGTTGAGCCTGACTGTCTTCGATTTCGGACATTTTATTAGGCGTTGGCTAAATCTTTTTTGACCCACTCGTAGCCTTTTGCTTCGAGTTCAATGGCGAGTTCTTTACCGCCGCTGTGGACTATACGTCCGTCATACATAATGTGTACGCGGTCGGGTACGATGTACTCGAGGAGACGTTGATAGTGAGTGATGACGAGGAAACCGACATCAGGTCCGCGCATGTGATTAACGCCTTCGGAGACGATGCGGAGGGCGTCGATATCGAGACCGGAATCGGTTTCATCGAGTACGGCATACTTGGGTTTCAGCATCATGAGCTGAAGAATTTCGCAGCGCTTTTTTTCTCCACCTGAGAAACCTTCGTTCACGAATCGTGCCGTAAATTTACGATCCATTTTAAGAGCGTCCATCTTTGCGTAGAGTTCAGCGTAGTAAGCTTTGGCGTCGAAGGGTGCACCTTTGGCTTGGCGGGCGACGAGCGCAGCGCGGATGAAGTTAGCGATGGTTACACCAGGGATTTCGCTGGGGTATTGAAACGCAAGGAAAAGACCAGCACGGGCAATGGCGTCGGGCTCTTGGCCAATGATTTGTTCACCGTCGATAAAGGCTTCGCCAGATTGAACAGAATAGTCGGGGTGACCTGCTAAAACTTTAGCGAGGGTGCTTTTACCCGTGCCATTCGGTCCCATAATGGCGTGAACTTCGCCTTTGGGCACGGTCAAAGAAAAATCTTTGAGAATCGCACGTTCGCCGATGGAGGCGTTGAGGTTTTTGATGACAAGTGAATCAGGCATGTTTAAAATTAATTTTGGGTGGAGGATTTAGTGCGGCCTTGGAAACTGATTTCGATGGTTTCAGTTTCAAAGTTAGCCGGTAATATTTTTGTTAACTGATCTAAAATTTCTTTGGGGAGTTCGATGTCATGGACGCGACCTGTGGATTCGTCGCGGAAGTGTGCATGGGGGGCGAGGTTGGGGCAGTAGCGGGTGGATTCACGTTCGTGATTCACTTGGCGGACTAGGCCGCAACCTACGAAAGTTTCGAGACAGTTGTAGACGGTGGCGAGTGACAGACCAGGCATCGTCTCTAAAGCACGATTATAAACTTCATCGACGGTCGGGTGGTCGCGTTGAGCTAAGAGAACCGTGTACACAATTTCGCGTTGCGGCGTGATTTTCTGTCCGCTTTTAGCGAGAGCTTCGTGCAAAGACTCCCGTTCGTGCTTATTGAGATTTTGAATCATTCTAAACGGCTAATGAGTTGGAATGATTCCAAGTTGCAAGTTAAACCTACGCCAAAACCGTCGAAAATAGGCTATTTTCCTAAAATACTAATTTAGCCCGAGATTAGGGGGCTTAATTTCGTCATCTAGGTCTTTTTGAGCAGTTAAAGCGGAAAGAACTTCAGCGACTTTAGATATTCGTTTGATGGGTGACAGGCACTCGAGGAGTTCACGTCGGATATCCGTTTCCGCAACAAGGTGTCCGGCGACGGCATCGGCTAATGCGCCTGGCTTATTGGCCAGTCCGCGGAAGCGATCGAGCAGTGGCTGAACATCCTCTTCGGCATCTGACAAAAGATGTTCGGTGAAGGCGAGGGTTCGGGCGATTTCGCGGGTGAAGGCAATGGAGTCAGCCTCATCTTCGTCGACCACTGGGCTGATTTCTAAAAGTGGGTAGGGACCTTCGTGAGAGATCGAGTAAACCTTCGCACGTCTTAATCCCTCTAAAATGATTTGGTGGGTGCCATCGTCCAATTCAACATGTCCAGTGATTCTTCCGACACAAGTAAACGGGTAGGGCTGTTCTTGTTTAGTTTTAGAACTCTTCGATTTATCTAACTGAGAAACCGCAAACATTTGGTTGGTGGCTAGCGCTGCTTTCAGCATCCGTTGATAGCGCGGCTCAAAAATGCGTAACGGTAAAAGCTGTTGTGGCAGAAAAACACAATGTGCCATAGTCATGACTGGTACGACGATAGTGGTTTTCATTAGATCAACTTACACATCGTTGCCTAGGCGCAAATCAGACTGCCAAAAATATTAATTTAAAACTTAGGATATCTTCTCAAAGATTGCAAAACCGTTACGCAGACCCATCTCTCGTGCGATAATTTTATAGTTCGGGTCGTTGATTAAGATATGGTAGGACTGATAATTTTTGAATGCGTTGACATCATCTAGGGCGATAATTTTTGCACCCATCACAAGACTAAGTTCGGCAAGCCCAGTGAACTCTGAACCATCAATCAAAACCATATCAAAAAATTCGATCCCTTGATCTTTTTTAATAAAATCAATACCACACGCATCTAAGCCGCTGCTTACGATATAGCTGAGATCTTGGTCGAGCCAACTGAGCACTTGGTCGAGAGGGTAAAGATTGAGATTTGTTCGGAAATTTTGATAAAAATGAATGACTGATTCTTTTGACGGGAATTGGTTAACGCGGACAGATGAAAGTCGATACGGTTTTACGAAAGAATCATTTTTGTAGATTCCGGCAAGTTTTTCAAAACGTGCTTGGCTGACTTCCATGCAGAATAGTTTAACCGAATTTGAATCGGATCTATTCCGGATAGCTTTCACAAAAGCGTCGGTACTACCTTCACCACTAGACGAACCAATCTCTAAGATAGTTTTAATGTCAGGTCGACTGGCGCAATGAACGAGCGAGAAGTAGAACTGATCATTTAAGACCTCTGGTGGAATGATTTCGTTATTAGACATGTTTATGCTTTTTTGCGAAAAGCCACTTGGTAGTTAGAAATAACTACCTCTAGTTCGTCTGCGTAAACAGCAGCAAAAGCATTAATCCCTGGTTTAGGGCATTTTAGTTCGCCGAGTGTATCAGGCCATTGGTAGTCATCGAAGAGAACAATTCCACCCACGCGAAGTAAACCCCAACACATGCAAGCGTCGGCTAATACATCAGGTGCAGTGTGACTGCCATCGACGTAAATGAAATCAAAAGATTCATTATCTTTAATTAATTGAGCTAAACCGTGAAACGACCGTTTTACTTGCACATTGATGGTTTGTTTTTCCAAGATAACGCTTTTCACGTTATTTTGCCAGCGCTCAAATAAACCCGCTAGTTGGATGTCGGTGTGCTCGGGCGATCCTTCAAATGTATCGATACAGCAAATAGTTCCATCAGCTTCTAAAAAGTTTTGTAACATCCAGCTGGTGCTACGACCTTCAAAGCAGCCAATTTCTAGAACGCGACTACGTTTAGGTAGCATAGCTTTTATTTCCAAGAAATTGGGGATATTGTTACTAAACCAATCGGGTAAAAGATAGTTTTGCATCAGCTGGTATCTCATTGGCTAGTAGGATTAAAGTTTTCTTAGTGTCAACAGCCCTAATAGTAGAGTAATTATTGAGTCGATATTCGGAACAATTTATTGTTATTTTAGGTAAATGACTAGCAGTCTAAATGAAAATAGTTGTCAGCTCGTTAGCTCCCGAGGGATTTTAAAATCCTGCGATATCAATAGTCGGACTCCGTTTTCCAGTATTCCGAATTTAGTTAATTATGACTTCACTCTACTAAAACCGAATGACACGGTTTATGTTTCAACATCGGCTATTGGTAATTTAGTACAAATTATTGGATCAATTCCGCATCCATTTATACTGGTTACGGGTGATGCCGATGAGTCTACTCCCGTTGATATTTTTGCTAGCGAGCGAGACTTCTTAAACTTTATAGAGAATCCCAAAATCATTCATTGGTTTGGTCAGAACGGTGTAGTCCCTCACCCTAAATTTTCTCAAATACCTATCGGATTAGATTATCACACGATGTCACAGGGTCGGACATTTTGGGGGCCTCAGTTAACTCCAGCACAGCAAGAAGGCATGATAACAAAAATAAAAAATGAGGCTAATCCGCTTTCTAAGAGAATTTTGAAGGCACACGCTAATTTCCATTTTTTGATGACCACTAAGTACGGCGCTGACCGAGTTCGTGCTAAACAACTTATCCCATCTGTGTTAGTGGATTATGAATCCACCCGAGTTGATCGTGAAACTACATGGAGAAATCAGTCCAAATATGCGTTTGTGATTTCGCCCCACGGTAACGGCTTGGACTGTCACCGCACGTGGGAGGCCCTGTGTTTAGGCTGTATTCCTATAGTAAAAACATCTCCTCTTGATTCTCTCTACGATGAGTTACCAGTCTATATCGTACAAGATTGGTCCGATGTTACCGAAGAAAACTTACGCAAAGTCCTAGCGGATTTTTCTCAACGTAAATTCGATTTAAATCGCCTGACACTGCAGTACTGGATGGACAAAATTAACGCAAAAAAGATTTCTTAAACCCACTGATCTAAGAAAAGTTTTTTAGCGTCAGGCGTTGCCGTCTCTGAAAAATAAATAGCCATGCGTAATGCAGGCAGAAAATGTGCCGCTGGTTTTTCTTTGGTTTTCTGACGAATCTCCTCAATGAGTGATTCGGCTGACCGACCAGACAATTGATCAATACGGTAATATCCAGAATCAAGTAACTCGCGTGCGACATCTACGGGGAAACGCGGAATCCGCATGAAGGGACTACAGACCGCTTCGCGACGTCGCTCCTCGGCCCGCAGTCTTTCTGATTCGTCCATTACAGACGCGCGAGAATCGCTTGTCCCATTTCCTTGGTACCTACGGCTTTACCGCCACCTGCAATATCCGCAGTGCGAACGCCATCAGCGACCGTTTTTTCAACGGCGATTTCGATGGCCTTAGCTTCTGCTTCTAAACCGAAGGAGTGACGAAGCATGAGAGCTGCGGAAAGAACTTGAGCACAAGGATTCGCTTTATCTTGTCCGGCAATGTCAGGTGCTGTGCCGCCTGAAGGCTCGTAAAGTCCATAACCCTTACCGTGACGATTGATATCCATGCCGAGTGAAGCTGAAGCCATCATGCCAAGAGATCCGCAAACCACAGCCATTTCATCGGAGAGAATATCGCCGAACATATTTTCGGTAAGAACAACGTCGAACTGTCCAGGTCGTAGCACTAACTGCATCGCCGCATTATCAATATAAATGAATGCTAAAGTAATATCAGGTGCCTTTTCTTTAACGCGCTCAGCCACTACTTTTCTCCAAAGCACTGAAGTCTCAAGAACGTTAGCTTTATCAACTAAAGTGATGTGTTTGCGACGAGCACGGGCGGTCGCAATCGCTACATCAGTAATGCGCTCAATTTCAGATTTACGATAAACCATTGTATCAATCGCTTCGATGTCACCATCAGCTAGCGTAGTGGTTGATTTAGCACCGAAATAAAGTCCACCGGTGAGCTCACGAATGCAAACCATGTCGACGCCATTAGGAATGCGGTCGGGACGGATAGGCGATGTATCGATTAAATTTTTGAGCAGTAAACCCGGACGCACATTAGCGAAGAGACGAAAATGTTTTCGTAAGGGTAAGAGGGAAGCGCGCTCTGGTTGTTCTTTGGGAGGAAGCTTTTCCCACTTCGGTCCGCCGACGGATCCGAATAAAATTGCATCGGCTTTACGACAGGCTTCGAGCGTCGAGTCGGGCAATGCCTTGCCATGATTATCAATTCCAGCGCCACCGACGTCATGCGTCGAATGCTCGAGGGTGTGACCAGATTTCTTGAGCA
>CAIOLH010000062.1 GCA_903859115.1 uncultured Opitutia bacterium
CATCGGTAAGTTTAGAAAGTCTACGGCGTTGCCGCCATAGGTATCGACATCATCGACGATACTCATGAAGCCAAGCGCATGTCCAATTTCGTGTGCGGCCGCACCGACGAAGTCCATTTGATTTCCGGCGATTCCGTTGGATCGATTGTAATCAAAGGAGAATGCAGTATTAAATTGGATTAAAGCATCCAGTGCTGCGTTTGTAGCAGAAAGTAACCCAAGTGCTTTAGCATTTCCGCCATTAATAAAAATCTTCGATTGTGCGTCTACCCAAGTCGCATAAGGGTCGGCGCCTGGTGTGTCATTGGTTTGATTGATTAGACGAGTGTAACTATCGCCATTAGGTAGGGTGGCGAGAAATGCCACATCGGTTGTGCTCGTGGCTTTTTGTAAGACCGATGTTCTGAAGTCTGAGTATGACGCATCATACCACGCCGAGCCCGCTTGCCCGATGATGTTCGATGAAAGACTCACCATGCCTACTGAAATATTGATGGTGACGTTACTGCTAATGCGACTTTCCCAAATTGCAGCAGCTTCCAAAAATCCGTTCCGCTGATCATTGTTTAATGGAGCCGCCGCATCTTCGATTAAATTAATATCTAAGGCTAATGCCTCTGCACTCAGTAAACAGGCAGAGCTCAGAAAGATGCGCGTGAGGGTTTTCACGCTTTCTTATTAACAATATTTTTTAGCAAAATCAACCCCTGTAGATTGAATTTTCGCCCTTACTTTAAATTATTCAAAAGAGGGAATAATACCGTCTTTTTCTAGTTTTATAAATAATTCACGACTGAACCAAGCGTCATTGGCCGCGTATTTAATTTGTTCTTTGGAAAGTTCGCGTTCCCAGTGGCTAGTCTGAATTTTCTTAGACTTCTTCATTTGAAATCCTAAGTAGTGAGCCACGAGTGCACGTAAACCCGTATTCTCAACGCCTGCTTTTTTTGTGAAGTCTGCAATGTCGATAAAACCTGGAGCGTCAAAAGGGGCGCGCGTTTGCAAGTGACGAACGTCATCACGAACCGCTACGCCTACTTTGGCTTTACGTGGGTGACACAAAAGAGGGAAGGTCAGGGGAACTCCGCCACAGACATCGAGACGAAAAACAAATATCCGATCTTCGCCGGCGAGTTGAAGGACGGAAGGAAGATAGGTGATGCCTCGGGTGTGTGAGGGTCGGGTCTCGGTATCAAAACCCAGAACACGCTCTTTGTAGAGGAATTGGATCGCCCGTTCGGCGTCTCGTTCATTCTCAATTAACTCAATCGGGCCATCCCATTGTCTGACCGGCAAAGTCTCAATAAATTCCTTTTCCACGCGATGCCCACCGCGTTGGGCAGGGGGGAGGGCATTTTCTGCTTCTTCTGGACTATCGTCGGATTCTTCCACGAGTATTGAAGGAAAGGTCTGTGAGTATCTTGGCAACCAGAGATTCTCGCTAGAGGGAAAATAGCGTTGACCGTACTAGTGGGCGGAGGTTTGTTTAAGTCTTCAATTAATGGGGCCTTAGCTCAGTTGGTAGAGCGCTTGCATGGCATGCAAGAGGTCGTCGGTTCAAGCCCGATAGGCTCCACCACTTTCACGTCCGACCTTCTTAACCGAGGGTCGGTCTGTTTTATGATCGAACGATAAAACAAAAAAGCCGCAGTGACTGCGGCTTTTAGGCATCTTTAATTTTTCTAAATTATTTAGCAGTTTTGGCTAAAAACTTAGGCAACAAGTATTCCGCACAAGAATCTAAAGAGGCAAGTTGAACGTAGTCAGCCTCGGGTACTTCGATGCCGTGTTTTTTGCGAAGCTCCATGACGATATCGAGGAAGTCCATCGAATCGAGTGAGAGTTGGTCGCGCAGACGTACTTCGGATTTTACCGAACTCAAATCCTCATCGGGGGCGATGTCGGCAATGATGTCTAATACGACCTGTTTGATGTCTTCCTTTGTCATTTGTGTAACGATTGTTTCAAACATTCCTTACCGTTCACGCAACCCCATATTTCTTAATGATGAGGGCTGAATTTATACCCAACATACCGAAGGAATTATTCAAAATAGCGTTAATTTGAGGCACTTTTAGGGGTTTATTCACGACTAGGCCGGGAACCGAGCACTCTGGATCAAGCTCATCAATGTTAATTGTAGGGTGTACCCAGCCGTCATTGAAGGATGGAAGGTTGCCCGCCAGCTCCAGGGCACCCGCTGCGCCCATACAGTGGCCGATGAAGCTCTTCGTATTATTAATATGAGTATTAGGGCAGTCCTTAAATACTTCTCGGATCGCAATACATTCTTGGATGTCGCCCATGGCCGTTGCGGTGGCGTGCGTGGAAACGATACCAATGTCCGATGCTTTTAAATGGGCGCGTCGCAATGCCATGTGCATACATTGAGCCTGACGTTCGGGATTAGGTAAAACGGCATCCGTGGCGTCGGAATTAATACACCAGCCCGCAATCTCGCCAATAATTTTGGCTCCTCGCGCCAATGCATCATCCAGTCTCTCCAGAGTGTAAATCGCGCCACCTTCAGAAATCACAATTCCGTTTCGGTTTTTATCAAAGGGACGCGACGCTTTATTGGGATCGGTATGAGAGCCTAATGCTCCTTGATTTTTAAATCCGGCAAAAATTCCAAAAGTGTGAATCGACTCGGAAACACCGCCTGCAAATGCGAAATCTACTTCGCCTAATTGAAGCATTTGAGCCGCTTGAATAAGGCCTGCATTACCTGCAGCACACGCCGC
Source organism: uncultured Opitutia bacterium (assembly GCA_903859115.1). The sequence goes on from CAIOLH010000062.1 coordinate 2,745, forward strand.
GCCGATGGTATAGTGCGGTCCAGTGATACCCATGTTCATGGTTACTTCGCCCGCTGGATTATTAGCTACCGTGCGCGGGTTGTGATGATGCGTCCAATATTTCGTGTCGTTTCCAAACTGCGAAATATTATGAATTTCATTTTCGGTTTCGACATTTCCATGCTCGGTAATTCCGAGATAAACGCCGACGCGCGACTTATCGAAAGTTTCCCAATTGATGCCACAGTCGGTCAAAGCCTCACGTGCACAGTAAATCGAAACCGATCCTACGCGGGTACCGTTACGAATCTCTTTTCTTTTCTGATATTTAGTAGCGTCAAAATCGCAAACCCCGGCTGGGTGGCGACCCATGTGACGGACGTCGATTTCAGCGATGCGCGATTTGCCGGCTAGGAGGTTGGCACGAAATTCCTCAAGGCTGTTACCATTAGGTGCGGTAAGGCCAATTCCAGTGATAACGATGCGGCTCGGGGAGGGCATTGGGCGAACTTCCATCAAGCCGTTGACGGGCTTGATGTCAAACCTGCCAATGTCTTCCCCTTGCAAAGTCCGACTTCACTGTTTTTATGGGTATTCGATGTCGAAACCTCTGGAGTGTTCAGTGTGTGGCGTAATTGCCACGGTTCATCTTACCCAAATCATCCAAGGTAAGGTTAGTAAAATCCATTATTGTGAAGCTTGCGCCAACAAGGGCGGAGCAGGTGACCCTTCTTTCTTTGAACTCCAAAAGTTAGCTCAAGCCACCACTTTAAAACCAGCCATCGTCTGCCCAGTCTGTAAATTTACCGATATCGATTTTCGCCGTTTGGGTCGTCTGGGCTGTCCTTCTTGTTGGGATGTTTTTGCTGCTCCCTTGGATCAATTACTGAACTCCGTCCAACACGATTCACAACACATGGGCCGCGTTCCCGTGGGCGAACTTTCCTTTAATCAAATTCGTAAACGTATCTCGGCCGCTCAGGCGGAGATGGATCACGCAATCAAATCGGAGAATTACGAAAAGGCTGCTCAGTTGCGCGATGAAATTGCAAAATTAAAAACCGAAATTCCCACCGAATAATTTTATGTCCGTTAAAGATATTTTATCCGCTGAAAACGAATTAACTCACCTCTTGGGTGCCCAACAAGCCGTGGTTTTGAGTACACGTGTCCGCCTCGCTCGTAATTTACAAAATTATCCTTTCCCAGGATGGGCCAAGGAAGCTCAACGCAAAGAAATCGCCGAGAAATGTGTTAAAGCTTTAACTCAGTTAACTCGTTTCAAGAAGGCTCATATTTTTAAGATGAGCGAACTGACTGATTTGGAACGCACGGTTTTAGTTGAGCGTCACTTGGTTTCTAAGGAATTAATTACCGGAAAAAGTGGAGCAGCAGTGATTAGTCGCGATCAGACTTGTTCGGTCATGGTGAACGAAGAAGATCATTTGCGAATTCAGGTTGTGAAAGCGGGTTGGCATTTACGTAGCACCTGGAATATCGCTGAACAGTTAGATGATGCTTTAGGCTCCTCATTGGAAATCGCTTTCTCCGATAAATTGGGCTTCTTAACGGCCTGTCCCACTAATGTTGGCACGGGTTTAAGAGTCTCAGCGATGGTGCACTTGCCCGGACTATGCTTAGCTGGACACATCGAAAAAGTTTCTCGCGCCCTCGGACAAGATGGTCTCGCCGTTCGCGGCTGGCTCGGAGAAGGCACCGAAGCCTTAGGAAATATTTTCCAAATTTCTAATCAGCAAACCCTCGGATTATCCGAAGAGGTTATTATGAAGCATCTGGGCAACTGGATTAAAAACCTAGTCGAACAAGAGTGGAACGCTCGTAGAAAATTAGCCGAAGAAGAGGGCCCACGTTTCACCGATCGTCTGGCGCGTTCCTTAGCCGTTTTACGTTCCGCACATTTACTCACGAGCGTTGAATCGATGAATATGCTTTCGCATTTACGCATGGCGTGTGATTTAGGCTATCTGCCCGAAACGAGCCGCCATATTATCGACCGCCTAATCATCGAAGGTCAGCCGGCCCACATTCAAGCGCGTCATGGAAAAGATTTAGACAGCGATGGTCGTGATCGCTCACGCGCCATTGCCGTTCGTGAGGCGTTAGCCGGTCTGCCTGATATTACCGAGCCAACCGCTTAAGCGTCTTTATTTTTCTTAATATCTTCGCGCGATAGCTCATCGAGCATCGCCTGCACACGCGCTACTCCACCCGTTACATCATCCTCAGCAAAGGATAAATCGGGAGTACTTTTCATTTGTAAAATTCCACCGACGTAAGCGCGGAGTTCGCGACGAATTCTTTTCAAAAGATTACGTGCGGCTTTTTTTTCAGGCACTCCACCAGACACCGCATAGCCTACGTAAACTTGACGGAGGTCAGGCGATACCCGTGCGCGGGTGATCGTAATTAAAGAAGCTTCGCTACCCCAGTTCTGTCGCAGAGCGACAGAAACTTCCCGCTGAACTAATTCAGCGACTCGGAGTTGGCGTTGCGACATGGCTTAAAGGGAAGGGCGAACAGAAAGAATCTCCACCGCTTCGATCACGTCACCAGGTAGGTATTCATCATAGCCACCTAATTTAATACCGCATTCAAAGCCGGCCTTAACTTCAGAGGCATCGTCCTTAAATCGACGGAGAGTTTCAACCGGACCTTGGTGGATGACTTGACCTTTACGTAATAAGCGAGCCTTGGCGGCGCGTTTGATTAAGCCTTCGGTCACCATACAACCAGCTACTTTGTGTTCTTTGCCTAATGGGAAAACTGCACGAACTTCAGCTGCACCCAATTTGTTTTCACGCAACTCAGGATCGAGTAATTCAGCCATCGCTTCTTTAACTAGAGTGATGAGTTCGTAAATAATATCGTGACTGAGGATGCGAACACCGGTGCGTTTAAGCATCGGTTGAACGCCGTTTTCAAGTTTGGTATCAAAGCCAACAATGATAGATTTAGCTGCTTCAGCGAGTTGGACGTCACTCTGGGTGATGGGTCCAACGGATCCGCCAACGATTTCAAGGCGAACTTTGCTCGACTTGATATCTTCCAGGCATCCTTGGAGTGCTTCGAGAGTTCCGTTCACATCGGCTTTTAGCAGACCGCGTAAAATCTTTTCTTTATCTTTTTCCAGAGCGGCCATCAGACGATCGAGATCCGACATTCCTGGACGAGCGGGTGTCGCAGGCTTACCAGCGATATTTTCGCTGACTTTGCGTGCGGCTTGCGCGGCTTCTTCAGCGAGTTCACGTGCTTCGCGGTCATTCTTCACCGTGCGGAATTTAGTTCCAGGTGCAGGTACAGCATCCCAACCTAAAACGAGAGCAGGGGTTCCAGGAGGTGCGTTATTTAAACGCTGACCTTGGTCATCCATTAAAGCACGGACTTTACACCAAGTCTCTCCGCACACAAAAGTGTCGCCCGGTTTTAAAGTTCCTTTTTGGACGATGACGGTCGCAGTCGGTCCGCGACCAGTCTCCATTTGCGATTCAACGATTACGCCTTGGGCAGCGCATTTAGGATTTGCTTTAAGGTCGAGAACTTCAGCTTGCAGTAAAATCGACTCAATGAGTTCGTTCATGCCAGTTCCCTTAAGAGCGGAAACGGCATTGGTAATAGTTTCACCACCCCAATCTTCGGGAGTGATGTTGCGTTGCTGCATCTGTTGTTTGACGCGGTCGATGTTGGCACCTTTCGCATCCACTTTATTAATCGCACAAACCACGGCAGTCGCATGCTTTTGTGCAAATTTTAAGGCTTCTTCGGTTTGCGGCATGAATCCGTCATCTGCAGCAACCACGAGTACGGCAACGTCAGTAACGCTGGCTCCACGTTCGCGCATTTTAGCAAATGCTGCGTGACCAGGTGTGTCTAAGAAAGTAACGGAGCGACCTTTGTATTCAGGTTTTTCGCCGAGATATTTTACGGTGTAGGCACCAATGTGTTGGGTAATGCCGCCTGCTTCACCCGATACTACATTAGTCTTTCGGAAATAATCTAAAAGAGTTGTTTTACCGTGGTCGACGTGACCAAGCACACAAACGACTGGTGGACGAATAACCATCGACGCTGGATCGTCATCGGTATTCTTAACTTCTTTTTTAACAGGCTGTGCACCTTCGCCGCGGTGACGAATTTCTAAAACGAAGCCATGTTTCTCGGCGACTTTTTTGGCGTCCGTTTCTTCAATCACTGAAGTAAGGCTCACCACTTTGCCTAATTCCATTAACGAGCCGATGACTTGGAAGGGTTTTAAATTTAATGCGATGGCGAAGTCGCGAACTACAATCGGAGGACGAACCGTTACATTGCCTCTGCTGCCCGGAGCAACTTGTGCCGCGGTCGATGTCGGACGTGAGACCACCGGTGTGATGGGCGGACGTGGAATTGAAGGGATAGGTGCAGGACGATTGGGTTCAGCGCTCGCCGTGGTTGGCACTATTTTAACCGGTGGTAAATCGTTTCGTGGCGCAACTGGACGAGGGGGCAGCGGCGGCGGTGTTGCCGATCTTAAAGGAGGAACAATTTTTGGCGGAGTCGAAGAAGTGGGCGGCGGAGTTACTTTCGCAACCGGTGGAGCGACTGGCTTCGGCGCTTCAACTTTAACTGCGGGTGCAGGTTGAGGAGCTGCGACAGGGGCAACTGGTGCGACTGGCTCAACCACTGCTTTGGGTTTTTCCTCTTCTGCTTTTTTAGGAATTTTACTGAGAACGAATTCTAATAAATCTTCGCGGCAAGGTTTAGGAAGGTTACTAGATGCACTCGGCTTCTTACCGTTTGAGTAAATGTAATCTTTGTAGTCAGGACGCGCCGCGATAAAATCATCCGTTAGCTGTAGAAGGAGTTTAACCTCTATGCCTAATTCTTTGGCAACTTCACTAAAACGCTGAGTCGTTGCTGCTCGCTTGGATTCAGGTTTTTTCTTCTCGGTCATAAGCTAACTGGGTGAAATCGGTTTAAGGAAATCTTTTGATTTTAGTTGGAGGCTTTAGCTTTAGTGACCGCATCCAGAACGAGTTTGATTTCGTCAGGAGTTAAATCAGTGCCAGCAAAGTCTTCCGCGGTTACGCCTTCGAAAGCGCCAACGCTCTCGATGCCGAGACCGATGAATTTAGCAACGAGCTCAGGAGAGAGTTGGAGTTGAGCAGCTAAACGGAGAGCTTTATCGCCGAGTTGTGCTTCCACGCTTTCAGCCACGTGGAGCGACTTGGTGATGTCTAAGCGCCAGCCCATTAATTTAGAGGTGAGGCGTGCGTTGCGACCTTTGCTGCCAATCGCGATACGCATATCGTCTTCATTCACTTCGAAGTGGATGAGTTTATTGCGTTCATCGATGTGTACATTTCTTGGTTTCGCTGGGCGAATCGCTTCTTCCAGTAATTGTAATGGAGCGGCGTGCCAGCGGATGATGTCAATTTTCTCACCGTTAAGTTCTTTAACGATGTTACGAACGCGGGCCCCACGGGCACCGACGCAAGCACCGACGGGATCCACTTTAGGATCGGACGAATCAACGGCAATTTTTGTGCGGTAACCAGGATCGCGTGCCATTGCAGCGATTTTAACGGTTTTATCAGCAATTTCGGCTACTTCTAATTCAAGTAAGCGACGAACGAAATTAGGATCAGCACGTGAAAGAATAAATTCGCGACCACGTTGGGAGTCTTCGCGGATTTCTTTTAGGAGACAGCGAATACGGTCACCGGTTCTGAATTCTTCACCCTGACAACGCTCAGCGCGGGTCAGTACAGCTTCGGCCGAACTTAATTCAACAACGACATTACCACGTTCGGTACGACGGACGACGCCAGTAACAATGTCACCCACTTTATCTTTGTACTCTTTGAAGACTTGGTCTTTTTCGATTTTACGGAATTTTTGGTTTAATAATTGTTGAGTGGTCTTAGCGGCAATGCGTCCGAGTTCGGAAACATCAATCGGGCGGCGCACTTCGTCACCTACGCGAGCGTAGACGTCGAGCGTGATGGCCATAACGGGGTTCATCTCGCGGAGAGGGTCGGAAACAGCGTCGGTTACGGTGAAAACCGCGTAGGCGTCGAGCTTACCGGTGTCGGGATTGGCCACGACCTCGATCTTTTGTCCCGCGAGGTTGGACTTCTCGACGGAGGCCTTGATCGCCTCGGTAATGAACTCACAGGCTTCATTCTTAGGGATGTGCTTCTCCTTTTCGAGGTATTGGAGATAAGGTTTGATATCTACGCTCATGGATGTGGTGGTGTGTTGGAAATTTTAGGGACAAAAAAAGCGGGCCCGAATGGACCCACCTCAATGAAAGGTGACTGTCTTATGTTTATTATAAAGAGGG